>NZ_JBHFJB010000028.1:122630-150133 GCF_057334555.1 Pseudomonas sp. AGC41 | reverse complement strand
TGCGAATGCCCGGCCCGCATCACGGATTACTGCGCCAGGCGAATCACTTCGACCTGAGCTTTAGAGGCGTTGCGATATGCCGTCACCTCCAGTTCCACCTTGTAGACCGTCGACCCCAGCGGCGGGCATGTAACGGTGCTGGCCGGATCGACGCCGCGAAACTTCTCGCCGATCAAGGCCATCACCGCCGGCACGTCCTTGGGGTCTTGGATGAACACGCGCGAGCACACCACATCGGCCAGGCTGGCATCGACGGCGGCCAGCGCGGTTTCGATGTTGGCGAAAACCTGGTGCGTCTGCTCGAGGATGTCTTCCGGGATCAGTTTGGTTTGCGGATTGCGGCCGGCGGTGTTGGACACGTAAATCCAGTTGTCCACCACCACCAGGCGCGAATAGCTGGCCTGGTCTTCAAACGGGGAACCGGTCTTGAGCTTGATGATTTTTGTCATGTCGAAGGTCTCTTCAGTTGTATAGGAAATGGCTCAGCGCAGCTCCGGGGTTTCCCACAGATTCAGTTTCACGCCGATGCCTCTTTCGATGGCATTGCGGTACACCACGGTGCCCCAGGCCACGTCTTCCACGGGCATGCCGCCGACCGACATGATGATGATTTCTTCATCGTTCCTGCGCCCGGGGGCATCGCCGGCAATGATCTTGCCGATGTCTTCAAGCTGTTCGGGCTGCATCGTGCCTTCGGCGATCATGTCCATGAAACGCACGCCGATCACCGGCACGCAGTGGTGCGCAGGCTTGGGCAATTCTTCGTACCAGGCTTCGTAGAGGCCGGTGTTATCCAGCACCTTGCGCACGTCGGCGCGCTCCATCCCCTCATCCAGCGAGCAGGACGCCGGCATTGCCATGAACGCCCCCGGTTTGACCCACTCGCGTTTAACGATTGGGTAGATTGAGGGGTCGCCCGTCTTACCGGAGCTACAATAAGTAACAAGGTCGGAATCACGGACCACGTCTTCGAGGCTATCGACCACTTTAATCGTGGTCACCTGAGGGTAGGTTTCCTTCACCCAGGCAATAAAATCATTCAGGCTTTTCTCGCCACGGCCCTTGATCTTCAACGTATCTATTTGCGGGCAAACAGCGATGAAGGCGGCGAGCGTGGTCTTGCCCATCACACCCGGTCCGAGCAGGCCGACCACTTTCGAGTCCTTGCGGGCCAGGTGGCGCGCGCCCACGCCGGGGATTGCGCCGGTGCGATAGGCCGACAGCAGGTTGGCGGACATATGCGCCAACGGCGCGCCGGTATCGGGGTCGTTGAGGGTGAACATCAAAATCGAGCGGGGCAGGCCTTTGTCGCGGTTGGCGATATTGGAGCCGTACCATTTGACGCCCGCGGTGCAAAAGCTGCCGCCCAGGTAGGCCGGCATCGCCATCATGCGCCGGTCAGCGGTGGGCTTGGGCATGTTCGGGAACGGTGAGTCTTTCGGGAATATCACCATGGCGCCATGGGAATCATTGTTCGGCCCGGCCATGCGGTAGTCGCCGCTGTACAGCAGGCCGAACATCTCTTCCATGGTGTTCACACAGGCGAGCATGTCGGTCACGCCAGCGCGGATCATGTCCTGCTCGGACAGGTAGATGAAGTCTATTTTTGTAGTAATGGACATAATTGTTCTCGGGCTGAAGGTGATATCGCTTCGGTAGGCGCTGCTCCCACGCTATCGACCTTGAGTATCAGCGGACGAATTTGGACGGTATTGTAAATTTCGGACATCAACGTCTATTCCGCGCGCAGGTATTGGCGCGATAAGTGCGTAATATTCCCGCATGTTTCCGCTTGAAGGTCCGGTCATGATCAACTTGTCTGCGCCGACGCTGCGGCACCACACCGCGTACGAACAACCCTGGTTCGTGCTCAACTCATCGCGGTATTCGGTAGTGCCTTCCGATCACCCGGCGATTTCGCATTTCTATGCGTTCGATGTCGCCGACTCGGCCGACCTGCTGGCGGTCCCGGATGGCTGTGTGGACATCGTGTTCGACTGTGATGCCACGCGCCCCAGCGTGAGGATTTGTGGCACGCCGTTGGAGGCGCAGCGGGTCCAGTTGCTGCAGGGTCATCATTACTTCGGCGTGCGCTTTTCGCCGGGAGTGATTCCAGGTTTCATCAACGTCATGGCCGAGGACCTGACCGAACAGGAATGGGACCTGCTGGAGGTGTCTGCATTTGCCCAGCGCATTTTCGAGAGCATCGTCCAGGCCCCGCAGTTGCAGGAGCAAATGAAGCTGTTCAACGACTACCTGATCCCGCGCTTGATGGGCAGGACCTCAAAGCTGACGGCCATGGTCATTCAACAGGCGCTCGCCCACCGCGGCGACCTGCGCATCCAACAGCTTGAACACCTCAGTGGCTACACCAGCCGTAGCATTCATCGCCAGTTCAGCCAGGACACTGGCCTGTCGCCCAAGACCTTCTGCCGGATCATCCGCTGCCAGGCGGCGCTGGAAACCCTGAATACCCAGCACGATGTATCGTTTTCGGAACTCGCCCTGGACCTGGGCTTTTCCGATCAGTCGCACTTCCTGCGCGACTTCAAGAAACTGGTCAGTACAACGCCCTGCGAATACCAACGCACAATGCTGCGAAACGCCTATAACGAGCGCATCAGCTTCGCCTGAACACCGCCCGCCCTGCCCTCGCCGGGAAAATTAATTTTCGGCCTCCATCATTTCTCCATAAACCCTACGCTGAACGTGCATGCTGGCGAGGCATCATCCAATCCGTTGCTGAAAAACTGCGCACCGTTGCAGCATTGAGCCACGGCATAGCACATCGACCGAGCAGACCATGACTGAATCATCCGTTGCATCGAGCGCCAAACAGGCGCTGATCCTGATCGCCGAAGACGAGCCGGAGATTGCCGATATCCTCGCGGCCTATCTCAAGCGCGCCGGCTTTAAAATCGTGCATGCGCAGGACGGGCGACGCGCGCTTGAGCTGCATCAGGCGCTCAAGCCCGATCTGGTGCTGCTCGATGTGCTGATGCCCAAGCTCGACGGCTGGATGGTGCTGGCGGAAGTTCGTCATCGCGGCAACACGCCGGTGATCATGCTGACGGCCCAGGACCAGGACATGGACAAGCTCATGGGGCTGCGCATAGGCGCCGATGACTACATCGTCAAACCCTTCAACCCGGCGGAGGTCATCGCCAGGGTCCAGGCAGTACTGCGCCGATGCGCCGATCAGGGAGATGGCGGCGGCCACAGTGTGCTACGCGTCGACCCATTCGAGATCGACATCGACAACCATGAGGTGAGCGTGCGCATCGGCACGCGAAACCAGCCGTTGCAGCTGACGGTGACCGAATTCAGGTTGCTCGCGCAGTTGGCAAAGTCGCCGCGTCGAGTGTTCAGCCGCGCCGAACTGCTGGTGCTCTGCTCACCTGAGAGCGACAGCCTGGAGCGTACGGTCGACAGCCATATTAGCAAATTGCGCCGCAAGATCGAAGACCTCGGCCTGCGCGGCGTGCCGGCCAGCATCCGTGGGGTCGGCTACCGGTTCGGGAGCCAGGCATGAACGTCAGGAACAGCATGAGCCGTCAGATCATCTTGTCGATGACCGCGGTGGTGCTGTGCGTAATCGCACTCGCGGTCGTCGGCACCTATGTGTTCTATGCATTGCTTTGGACCCTGTCGCCACCGACGCAGCTGGAGCTGGAGGCGGATGAATGGCTGCCCAGCGGCGTGGAATGGGCCTGGATGAGCTTGATCACCTGCGTCAGCCTGGGCGTCGGCGTGGCGATGGCCGTTAAATTGTCTCGGCGCATTCTCATGCCGCTGAACTCAGTGGCGGCCAGCCTGCGCAGCCTGGCCGAGGGCGACCTGGATGCACGTGCAGTGGCGCCAGACGTTTCTCCGGGCGAAGCTGCTCGGCTGGTGAATGACTTCAATAGCATGGCGAACCGATTGAAACGTATGGCCGAAGAACAAGCCTTCTGGAACGCCGCGATTGCTCATGAACTGCGCACCCCGCTGACCATCCTGCGCGGCCGTCTGCAAGGCCTGGCCGAGGGTGTATTCAAGCCGGATACTTCGCAGTTCTATAGCCTGCTCAGCCAGGTCGAAGGGCTGACGCGCATGGTCGAAGATCTGCGCGTGGTGGGCATGGGGGACAACGGCTACCTGAAGCTGGACATCAAGCATGTCGAGCTGGCCGACGCGCTGGAGGCCGAAGCGCGGTTGTTCGAGTCCAGCCTGAACAGCGCCGGTTTCGTCCTGCAGCTGGACCTGCGCAAGGGACCCGTGCACTGCGACCCCGCCCGCATCCGCCAGGCCTTGCTGGCACTGCTGGACAACATTCGCAGACATGCCACGCCGGGCAACGTCAGCGTTCAACTCGGCAGTGACGAGCGCGGCAACTTCCTGAGGGTCGCGGATGAGGGCCCAGGTGTCGACGAGCCGTTCGCCACCCTTATCTTCGATGCGTTTCAGCGGGGCGACAGCTCGCGTTCCCGCGCCCAGGGCGGCAGTGGCCTGGGCCTTGCTGTGGTGCGTTCGATCGCGCTGGCCCATGGCGGCGCCGTGGCCTGTCGAACAATGAAAAATGGCGGCACCCTATTCGAACTCATTTGGCCAACGGCGACCTTTTGAATATCGAACCCTGACCACCCTGAAGCGAGGTTTGCTTTATTAACACCCACCAAGGTGATGGCATGCGCCTCTATCTCCTTATTCAAGAGAGCAATTAAATATCGCCACTTTGCCTTACTGGACCTACAAGGACGTTGTATCGCTTTCATGAGTTGCGAAGAAATCCCCAGCAGAGGTGAATGGGTGGAAGTCGAAGCAGTGAATCTCGCCTGGCTCAATCAACTGTTGCCAGGCCTTGAACGCCGGGCAGCGATCAGCCACACCGTGTAATGCCTGGCACCCTTGTTTAACGTTCCAACGTGGATAACTGTTATGCCCACACTGCATTCAGCGCGGACGCCTATCGCCCTTAAACAACTGGAAGCGTCACTGACGCTCTACACGTTCAAACTCAAAAAGTTGCAGCGCTTCTGTATTCCCCTGCAGAAGTACGCACCTTCTTGTGTCTTGGCCCTGTGGCTGTTGGGCGTATGTGCATCGCTGATAACCCAATCCTATTATCACTGGCTGCTGACGGCGCCGGCCATTTGCATCTTGATCACTCTGGAAATCATCATCGAAGAAGTCCAGATCGATCTGTTGTTGCTGACCGACGAAGCGCGCCATCGGCTCGGCGTCACCCGCGACTTTTATCAACGCGCAACGTGCGACACAGGTGCTCCATGGCGTCCGTGACACCGCCGATTCTGCTCGAAGAGAGTAAAAAACTGGGGCAGCAATCCGCCAGCCAGACCCTCAAGGCCATCGCCAGGGCCTATCCCGGTAAATTGTTCGGCACTTTATCGTTGGTCGCACTGGAAAATGCGCTGCTGCTGGCCTACCCGCTGTTCGCCGGGTTTGCCGTGGACTCGATCATCCGCGGCGATGCCGCCAGTGCACTGTGGTATGCCGCCGTGGTATTCGGCTTCTGGGTGGTTGGCGCGGCGCGGCGGGCGCTGGATACGCGCACCTTTACGCGCATCTACGCCGACCTTGCGGTGCCTGTAATTCTCAACCAGCGCCTGCAACGCCACAGCACCTCCAAGGCGGCGGCGCGGGTGGTGCTGGCGCGCGACTTCGTCGATTTTTTTGAGAAGCACGTGCCGACAATCGCCACCGCGCTGGTGTCGATCGTCGGGGCGGCGGGCATGCTGTTGGTGATCGAGCCCTGGGTCGGCCTGGCCTGTCTGCTGGCATTGCTGCTATGCATCACGCTCATGCCGGGCTTCGCGAGGCGCAACCAACGCTTGCATGAGCGCCTGAACAATCGGCTGGAAAAGGAAATCGGTCTGGTGGAAACGGTCGGGGCGCATACCTTGCACCGCCACTATCAGGTGCTGTCGCGGCTACGCATCTGGCTATCGGACCGTGAAGCAGTGGCGTTCCTGTCCATTGGCATTCTGGCGGCGCTGCTGTTCGTGGTCGCGATCACGCAATTGGCCTTGGCGCCAGCGGTGAAAGCCGGGCATATCTATGCGGTGATGACCTACCTGTGGACCTTCGTCAGTTGCCTGGATGAAGCGCCTTCGATGATAGACCAACTGGCGCGGCTCAAGGATATCGGCAAGCGCGTGGACCCAGGCTTGGCGGACTCAGCGCGGTGACCTGCGCGTTTCCGACGGCGATTCGCCGAACAGCTCGCGGTAATGCGTGGCGAAATGGCTCAAGTGAAAAAAGCCCATGGCCACGGCGATTTCACCGACGTTTTTCTTGCTCGGGCAGGTTGCGATCAGGCGTCGCCTGACCGCGTTGAGACGCAAATTGCGCAAGTACTCTACGGGCCGCATGCCGGTCACTGCCTGAAAACTGTTCTGCAGGGTCCTGCGGCTGACGCGCAACTGCTCGCAAAGGTCCAGGATGCTCAGCGGGGTATCGCCACTGGCAATGATCAATTCCTGGCTGCGCCTGACCAGATACGCGCTGACCGCGAAATTGCCACGCCGGCCACGCACTTCATCGCCAGCGTGGGTGAACAGATCGAGAAATGCACTGAGCAACTCGTCTTCCAAGATTTTTTCCGACGCCGGGCTGATGGCGTCCGCGTGTTCCAGAAAGTGACGAAACAATAGGTGAATGCGCTGACGAATGCGCAGCAGTGACGTTTCATCCACGTTAAGCGCGGGCACGCTGGTCAAACGCTTGAGCTGATCATTGGATAACTCGAAGGCCGCCAGTTTGGCGAAACGCACGGCATCGACATTGAACGCAAAAAAATGCGTGCCTTGCGGCGCATGCAGCACGAACTGTTCGGCATCACGCAGCAGCACCACGCTTTGAGCGCTTACCCGTTGCCCCTGGACCACCGGAGGGTTGCCCAGTGACATGGCTGCGCACAAGCGGCCCTGGGGCGAACGGCCATGCTGCACCACCCGCTTGTCCAGCACCTCCTGGAAGATCTGGAAGCGATCACCGGTCAGTTGCCGCAGCTCACTGGTCAGGCAGCCGCGACCGAGCTGGTCATAGACCTGCTGCCAACCCTGGATTGAGCCAGCGTGCTGTTGAGAGTCATTGAAGGTTCGGACTTCAGCGAGCATATTCGTCATTCCTCGGCGGCCGGGTTTTTGCTTTTGGCCTGAAGGGGGCTCAGTCATCCGTGACATTGGTTGGCGTTTACACAGGCGCAACGCCCGCCTGGAAAACCAAAGCCAGTTCCGTGCCAAGCATGTGCAAATGGTATGTGCCGGGCTGAATATCCATCGGCGCCAGTAGCGCACCGGAGAGCACCACCTGCCCGGCCTCTACGCGATGACCATCGGCCAGCAAGCGCCGCACCAGCCAGCACAGGTTGAACAGGGGGCTGTCTTCTCGGTCCTGGGTATCGCCGCTGCCCAGATACACACCTTCATGCTCCAAGTGATACGCCACGCACGCATGCCGTACAGGATAGAACGGCACAGGCGACCCTACACAGTACAGTGCCGCGGCGGCGTTATCGGCCAGGAACGCGCCAAGCCCGAAACGCCAGCCTTGCCAGCGGCAGTCGGCGATTTCGAATGCTGGCGCCACCTCGGCGATGGCCGCCAGAATCTCCTCATCCCCGTAGTCGCCCGGTACCAGCGTGCGCCCGAAGACGAACGCCAGCTCGACCTCAAGCTTGGGCTGAATCAACCGCTCAAATGACACCGTACTGCCCGGCTCGACCTCCATGACCGCCGTGAGGCCGCCATACACCGGTTCATCGAGACCAAAGCGTGCTTGCGCCGCGCGGCCTGCAAAGGCGACCTTCCAGCCGCTCAGCCGCTCGCCGCCGGCTCGGCGCCGTGCCAGCCCCTGAAGCTGCAGACCGTAGCCTTCCAGCCGATCCAGCGCCTCGGGCGGCAAGGGTGCAATGGGCTGGGCGGTGCGCCAGGCCTCGTACAGTTGGCCGAGCAGTGCGTTGGCGCCACTCATGAAAGTTGCTCCGCCAGCTTGCGCAGTACGCCATCAAGCCGCTCCGGAGTGGTAATCGCCGCGACAAATCGGTCCGGACGCACCACCACGATGCAGTCACGCACCTTGGAGAACCATTCGCCCAGGCGGTTATCCACGTCCTCCACACTCACGGCGTCGCTGGCCGTCAACGGTTGGTTACGCCCCACGCCGCTGCGCGACCGGTTGACCTGGATGAAACAGGTGCCCCAACGTGCCCAATAATCGGCCATCGGTTCACTGAGGTGTTCGCGCGGGTTCACGCGATAACCCAGCACGGCATAGCCATTACCGAGGACTTCGTCCAGGCGCCGGCGCTGGCCCTGGGCGTCTTCGATATTTGGCTGGATGAACAGTTGCCCGACCAGATCATCCTCACGCAATTCGGCCCGCTCGTGATAGACCAGCCCTTTGGTGATGGTCGCCTTGGGTTTGAACTTAAACTCCAGCAAGTGCGAACGCAGGTTGTCGACGCTGTTGACTGCCTGGAACAGCCAGTCGCGCACGCCCGCCATCAGCGGGTTGGTCAAGCCAAGGACGGCGCCCATATTGTCGGCCAGGGCCACCAGTTCAGTGGCGTGGCCACGGCGTTCCTGGTCATAACTGGCCAGGATCGATGGCGCCGCACGCCCCTGGATGATCGCCGCGAGCTTCCAGGCCACGTTGGCCACATCGCGCAGGCCGGAATTAAGGCCTTGCCCGGCCCAGGGCGGAGAAATATGCGCCGCATCGCCTACCAGCGCCACGCGCCCTTCGACAAAGCGCGCCGCGACGCGCGAGTGGTGGGTATAGGCACGAATGCGAATGACATTGAGGTCGTTGACGGCGTCGCCGATATGCCCGTGGATCAGCTTGCGAATCGTTGCCTCTTCGCACATTTTCGCTTCGTCCTCGCCCTCCATCAGCATGAATTCCCAGCGCCGTTGCTGGTACGGCAAATATATGCACACGAAGGGCCGCTGCGGGTCGGCATGCAAGGCGGTATAGGGTGCATCCAGCGTGTCGTTGGCCGTATCGACCACCACCCATTTGCGTGGATGGGTCAGTCCCAGCAGTTCGATACCGAGTTTTTTACGCACCGTGGAGCGACCGCCGTCGGCACCGATCACATAGTCGGCCTGGAGTTGGTAGACCTCGCCGTCGGCACCGCGCACCTGCAGGGTCACGCCCTGATCGTCCTGCGCAAGCTCGAGCAGTTCGTGGCCCTGGCGCAACTCGACGCTGGCGTGCTGCCCGAGATGCTCGCGCAAGGTGCCTTCGAGCAGTTGCTGCATGAAAATATTGCGCATCGGCCAGCCGTAGTGCGCCGCACTTGGCTTGACCTCGGCGAAACACACGCCGCGCGCGTTGTAGTAGCGCAGCGGCACATCGCAAATCATGTCGCGTACCGCCCGTTCGGCGATACCGATGCCCTGCAACACCCGCAATGCCTCATCGTCCATGCCCACGGCACGGGGATAAGGCAGGATGCCGTCGGCCAGTTCAAGGACGATGCAGTCGATACCGTACATTCCCATATAGTGCGCGGCCGTAATGCCGTTTGGGCCACCGCCCACGATGACAACCTGGGTCTTCTCCTGCTTCATCGCTATTCACCGCTTTCTTGTTGTGGTTTTGATCCAACACTGCTTGATGCTGCGCCTTTATCAGTGCAGCCCGTCAATACCTTTTACATCCTCGGCCTTCAGGCCGCCCAACCGCGCATGCAAACGGCCGCGGGTGGCGAACGCCCAAATCACCACCACCTCATCAGCCGAAGGGCCGTCACCGAACGTCAGGGAGAAGCTGTCGTAATGCGAACGCACGTACAGCGCGTCTTTGTGGGCCAGCGGTACGTCGATGGTCGAACCCGGCCCGCCGCGCTTGCCGGTCGAGGGCACCCACGACTTGCCACCGCCCAGGGCGACGCGGATCGGATCGGCGGCCGGGTTGGTGAGGAACGCGTTGCCGTGCTCGTATTCACCCGCGCTGCCCACCAGGATGGCCTTGCCATAGCTGACAATTTCATGTGCGCCGGCCAACGCATTGATGCGCCGGCCGAACTCTTCGCCCAGCAACGGCGACGGGTCGATCAATTGCGAAAGGTCCTCACTGTAGCGCCCGGCATAAGGGTTAGCGATGACGGCAGCCACGGCGTATTTGAACAGCGGCTCGCCATCGGCCAGCTGGCCACTTTCGTTGGCCAGGGTTTCTTCGACGAAGCTGTACCATTTGCGGATGTGATAGCTGGCAAAATTCGCGGTTTTCATCAGGTGAACCTCGGTTCAAATCGGGTCAAGGGGATCAAGCGTGATGTTGCGACTCGGTGCACGGGCGGCCTTGAAGCGGGCCTTGCCGCACGCATCGTCATGCTCGGTCTCGAGAAAGAATTCCATGCGATTGCAATCGGGGTCGTTGAAATACAGGCCGTTGCCGATTTCATGATCGGTAATTTTCACCACCTCCACCCCCTTCTTCAGCAACATGCCGTAGAGCTGGCGCAAGGTGGTCATGTCACCTTCGATTTCCAATCCGTAGTGCTGCAGGCCCAGGCCGCCCTGGTGGGCGCCCGGTTCTGCACGAATCAAGGCGATGTCGTGATGCTTGGTGCCAAATGCCATCATGACCCAACTTTCGCCCCGGGCACTTTCGTGCATGCCCAGGATGTCGGCATACCAGCGCGCCGACACATCAGGATCACTCACAAATAGCGATAAGTGAGTCCGAAGGATTTTGACTTTCATCACCGATTACCTCAGTTCTTCTTGACGATGGATTGATGCCCGGCCTTGATCTGCGCCACGGCAGGCGTCCAGAGCACATCCGCGATCTCGCTGAATTCGCGCCAGTGCTTCTGCCAGCCGTTCCCGCCATTGTCGGAGGTGAACAAGTGCCCATACTTGGTGCCCGCCACGATCTGGCGCGGGTTGGCCGGGTTGAAGGCAATGGCCCACACGCAGGAGTTGGGCTGCTGCGGCAGCGGCAATACCTCCCAACTGAGGGCGGCATTACGGGAAACCAGGATTTTGCTGGTGGTGCCGGGAGTGCCGTCGGAAATGCTCAGGTACAACGTGTCCTCGGTGCCCAGCGGCGCGTTCATGGCGCGTATGTAGTACAAGCCGAACGCCTCCCGGCCAACGATGCCGGTCCAGGTCAAGCCTTCATCCAGGCTGCGGTAGACCGCGTTGACGCACACCACCACGATGATTTTTTCGCCATGGTTGGGCAGCACCAGGATGTTGTGGATGTCCGAATTGAAGTCCCACAGCAGGCGGTCATCAACCCGAGTCCAGCTGTCGCCACCGTCGCGGGAATGGAACAGCCCACCCTCCTCTAGGCCGAACCACACCTGATTGCGGTCAGTGGGGTCGTAGGCGAAGGCCAGCAAACGTGGGCGACTGACGCCGTCACAGAATTCAGGAATCTCCACCGGCGCGCGATCCCAGTTGAGGCCGCCGTCCAGGGTGCGCCACAGCACAGCGCGCGAAGGCGCACCGGTACCGACAAAGATTCGCTGGGCATCCTGCGGGTCCACAGCGACCTTCCACACCGTCTCGCCGTTGAACGGCGAATCGACGCGCTGCCAGTGCCCACCGGTGTCGTGGCTGACACACAAGCCCACGTCGGTGCCGGCATAGATTCGCTCGGGCGTGTCGGGATGCACGCTCAAGGACCGAGTGATTGCATCGAATTCAAGGTCTTGCCCCAGGCCCAGGCGATGCCATGTCTTGCCATCGTCGGCACTGCGAATCACCGCCTGCCCGACGGTGGCGACTAAAAGGGTTCCGTTACTCATCTCTGATACTCCTCAGATATAGATGCCACGGGTCAAACCACCGTCGATACCGATTGACTCACCGGTTACCGCGCCGGCCTTCGGCGACGCCAGGAAGCCGATCAGCCAGCCCATTTCAATCGGCGCCAGGGTGCGGCGGATCGGCGTCGCGTCGATGTACGCCTGTTCAACCTGTTCCGCGGTCTTGCCCTGCTTGACCGCTTCGCGGTCGTACAGCTCCTGGATATGCGGGGTATCCACCACGCCGGGGTGAATCAGGTTGACCGTGATGCCCGACGGGCCGAGCTGGTCGGACAGGGTTTTGGTCATGTGGGCAATCGCCAGGTTTCGCATGCCCGAGAGCACTTTGCTGCTGCGCCCGGTGAGCCCGCCGATGTTGATGATGCGACCGAAGCCGGCAGCCTTCATGTGCGGGGTCACGGCCTTGGCGCAACGGAAGTAGCCGATCACCTTGGTATTGAGGTCCGACAGCAATTCATCGTCGCCGGCGTGTTCAATGTCATTGCGCACCACACCAGACGGCGCGGCTGCACCGTTGACGAGGATGTCGATACGGCCGAAATGCTTGTACGCAGCATCGACCATCTCGGACACGGCCTTCATGTCGTTGGTGTCACAGAACAGCGGCAGCACTTCATTACCGGTCTGTGCCGTGATCTCTTCGGCAGCCAGTTGCAGGAACGCCATGCGCCGCGCGCAGATCACCACCTTGCAGCCTTCCTCGGACAGAAACCGTGCGACTTCCTTGCCGATGCCCATGCCGCCACCGGTGACGATTGCCACGCGGCCTTTCAATTCCAGATCCATTGCCATTTCCTCTTGTGATTGTTCGATTCAGGCGAGATCGACGAAGACGCTTTTGGTTTCGGTGTAGGCGTCGATCACGTTCTTGCCCATTTCCCGGCCCCAGCCGGATTGCTTGTAACCGCCGAACGGCGAGGCCGGATCGACCACGTTCCAACAGTTGATCCACACCGAGCCGGCCTTGAGCTGCGCGCCCACGCGGTGCGCCGAACGCAGGTCGCGGGTCCACAGGCCGGCGGCAAGGCCGTAGGGCGAGTCATTGGCACGCAGCACCAGGTCGTCGATTTCGCTCCAGCTCATCACGGTCAGCACCGGGCCGAAGATTTCTTCGCGGGCCACGCAGGCCCGCTCGGCACGGTCCAGGAACACGCTGGGTTCAATGAAGTGACCGCGCTCCAGGTGCTCTGGACGACCGCCGCCGCAAATCAGTTCGGCGCCCTCTTCCTGGCCCCGCTGCAGGTAGCCCTTGACCGTGTTCAACTGCCGGCCGGACACCAGCGGGCCCATGCTGTTGGCCGGGTCCAGGCCATTGCCGAGCACATAGGCGGCGGCATGGCACTGCAGTTCTTCAAGCACCTGGTCAAGCACACTGTCGTGCACATACAGGCGCGAGCCGGCCGTACACACCTGGCCCTGGTTGTAGAAAATCCCGTCGGCGGCGCCCTTGGCGGCGCGCACGATGTCGGCGTCGGGCAGGATGATGTTCGGTGACTTGCCGCCCAGTTCCAGCGAGACCTTTTTCATGTTGCCGGTGGCGGCCTGGGCGATCAGCCGCCCGACCTGGGTCGAGCCGGTAAAGGCGATCTTGTCCACGTCCGGGTGCTGTGCCAGCGGTGCGCCGGTGTCGGCCCCCAGGCCCGTGATCAGGTTGACTACGCCGGCGGGGAAACCGGCAGCCTCGATCAGTTGCACCAGGCGAATCGCCACCAACGGCGTCTGCTCGGCGGGCTTGAGTACCGCCACGCAACCGGTGGCCAGCGCCGGGCCGAGCTTCCACACGCACATGGTCAACGGGAAGTTCCACGGCACGATCAGCGCGCAGACACCGACCGGTTCACGCAATGTGTAGTTGAGCATCGGCGCACCGCTGGCCGGCGAGACGGGCAACGTGCTGCCTTCGATCTTGCTGGGCCAGCCGGCGAAGTAGCGAATGATGTTGGCCGCGCTGGCCGCTTCACCGCGGGCATTGGCGATCGGCTTGCCGTTCTCCAGGGTGATCAGTTGCGCCAGCTCCTCGCGGTGCTGGTCCAACAGGTCGGCGAGCCGAAACAGCAACAAGCCGCGCTGCGCCGGCGACTGCAAGGCCCAGGCGCCGGTAAACGCTGCACGGGCGGCCGCAACGGCCGCATTCACATCGCGCTCATCGCCCTGGGCGACTTCGGTCAGGGTCTGTTCAGTGGCCGGGTTTTCCACGGCAAAGCGGCGACCGCTGACGGCGTCCTGCCAGGTACCGCCGATGAACAGGCGACCGGGTTGGTCCAGGAACGCCTGGACGGCAGGTAATAATGGGAGCTGGTTCATGGTCGACTCCTTCAAAGCGCCATTTCGATCAGGCAAGGCCCGGCATCGGCAGCGGCATTGGCCAGCGCCCGTTGCAGTTCGGCATTGGTGTGTACGGTGCAGGACGGCACGCCATAGCCTTTGGCCAGGGCCTTCCAGTCGATGCGCGGACTGTCGAGCACGGTCAGCTTGAGCGACTGCGGGTCGAGCTCGGTCATGCCGAAACGGCGCAGTTCGTTCTGCAGGATTGCGTAGCGGTGGTTGGCGGCAATCAGGATCACCACCGGCAACTGCTCGCGGGCGATGCTCCACAGGGTCTGGATGGTGTACTGGGCGCTGCCGTCCGATTGCAGGCAGAACACCCGGTTGCCACGCTCAGCCAAGGCCGCGCCAAACCCCACCGGAATCCCCTGGCCGATCGCGCCACCGGTGTTGGTCAATACACGGTGCCGCGCGGCACGGGCAGAGGCGGTGAAAAACGGATAGCCGCAGGTGCCGCCCTCGACCGAGACAATGCAGTCGTCCGGCAGCGCGGCGGCCAATACTTGCCCCACCGACTGCGGGCTCAACGCGGCCTCGCCCGGCGGCAGCTGGATGTCCTGCGGCGTCGGTACATATGCCGGCGCATCCAGCGCATCGGCCAGCGCGGTCAGCGCCCCGGCAACATCGTCGCCCACTTCGGCCAGCGACAGCAGACGTTCACGCTCAGCCAGCCGCGACGGAATGCCTTCGTAGCCGAAATAACTGATGGGCTCCACGACACCGGCGCACACCACCTTGTCGTACTGCTCGAGAATCTCGATGGCCACTTCCGGGAAGTACGGCAGGCGATCCAGGTCGGGCAAGCCACCACCACGGTAGCTCAGGCGCGGGAAGGTTTCGGCAAACATACGCACGCCGGGCAGTTGCGCCAGGCGCCCCGCCGCTTCCAGGCCGGCCACCGACAAGCCCTGGTCACCGACGATGAACACCAGGCGCTGGCCGTCGCGCAGCGCCTGGGCCACGGCTTCGATGCGGTCACCGGCAAAGCGCCGCATCGGCGCACGCAGCGGGCTGAACTGGCCGTTGTGGGTCACGGTATTGGATTGCAGGTCCATGGGCAGGATCAAGCTGGCGATCTGGCCCTTGGCTTGCCAGGCGGCGCGCATGGCTTCCTGCAAGTCCTCGCCCACACCCGACGCGGTGCGCGAGGTCCGTACCCAACTGGAAACAGTGGCGGCCAGGGCCTGGATGTCGCTGGCCAAAGGCGGGTCGTAATTGACGTGCCAGGACGCGTGGTCGCCAATCACATTGACGATGGACGTGTTGGCGCGCCGTGCGTTGTGCAGGTTGGCGATGCCGTTGGCAAAGCCCGGACCCAGGTGCGTCAGGGTCATTGCCGGTTTGCCGGCGATGCGGCCGTAACCGTCCGCCGCACCGGTACATACCCCTTCGAACAACGACAACACCGGCTTGAGGGCGGGCGCACTGGCCATCGCGGCCACCAGTGGAATCTCGGTGGTTCCCGGGTTGGCGAAGCAGTACTCGATACCGCTTGCCGCTGCCGCATTCACTATCAGTTGCGCACCATTCATTGTCAGCCCTCTCACTTGAGCGTTTTCTCTTATGAGATTTATCACACAAAGAAACAAACCATACAAGTATTTTTCACTATTAATCTCTTATTTTGAGATTTATGCGCAATTTAAACCGAGATAAGTTAATGTGATGACCTGTAGGAGCGAGCTTGCTCGCGAAGAACTCACAGGCACCGCGTTCCTTCAGGAGGCACGCGTTATCGTTGACGTTTTCGCGAGCAAGCTCGCTCCTACAGTGGATCCGGGGCGTTTTCGCCTATAGTGCTTACCCGCGTGCCATCCCTTCTCTAGGAACGAAATGAGCAGCCTGAGTAAATTGCTGAATGTCCTGGACCTGTTCGGTCCAGCCACGTTGAAGATCGACCCGGACGCCATTGCCGAGCGCATGGGCCTGTCACGTGCCACCGCGTACCGCTACGTCAAGGAGTTATGCGAAGCCGGGCTGCTGACGCGCGTGGACGCCGGCAACTATGGCCTGGGGCCCCGCGTGATCGAGCTGGACTGGATGATGCGCCAGTACGACCCCATCCTCCTCGCCGGGCGCGAACTGATGCATGAGTTGTCGGCGCAGACCGGCCTGGCGGTGTTCGCCAGCGTTTTCTATGAAGGACGCATCATCAACACCTACATCGCCGAACCCACCGACACTTACCACTTCTCCTTCGGGCGCGGGCACCCGCTGCCGTTTTTTCGTGGCGCGCAATCCAAGGTATTGATCTCCTTTCAGAAAGGTCGTCGCCTGCAACGCCTGTTCGAAGAACACATGGCCGGCGATCCGGACAGTGCCTACGACTGGGCAAGCTTTTCCAAGGCCACAAAGAATATTCGCAAGGACGGCTATTGCATGACCCACGATGAACTGAACCTGGGCCTGACCGGCATCGCGGCGCCGATCATCCAGCCGGATATCGACGAGGTGGTAGGCAGCCTGTCCGCTGTCGGCAGCACCCAGAGCTTCAAGCTGCTGCGCCAGGAAACCGTGATCGAGATGGTGATGGACACCACGCGACGGATTGCCGAGAACATGCGCAATCAACCCGGCGCCGCCGCGTCCTGAAGTCAAGACGCGACAGCCAGGGTGGATCAGAACGGTACGGCGACGGTCACTTGGCTGTACAGGTTGGTGCCGTTGCCGACCGCCTGGTTGCCGCCCGTGGTGGAATCCTGTTTCGGTTTGTAGAGACCAATCAGCGGCGTGATGATCAGGTGCGGGTTGACCGCCCACTCGGCGTACACGTCAAGCTCCCGCGCATCGAGGTTCAGTGCATTGCTTTTGCGCACAGTCTCGAAGTCGAAGTACAACGCGCCCAGGGTCAGGTTTTCCAGCGGCGTGGCCTTGAGGCCCACATGCTGGACACGCGTGTTGCTGTTGAACGGGCCGGCGTAGTTGGACGCCACTTCACCCTGAAACCAGGTGCCGTAACCGGTGCTGAGCCCGGTAAACAGCGGGTCCCATTTTTGCGAGTATCGGGTGTAGCGATAGGTCAGCTTCGGCGCCCAGATGACGTCGGCAAAGGTGTAGCTGGCTTCGCCGTACCAGGCTTTTTCAGGCCCCGCGTCCTTATCCTGCCAGGCGTATTCGAAGGCGAAACTGGCATTTTTGACGCCCGCGTTGCCTTCGCCGCGCAGGCTGTAGGTGTTCATGCCGTCGCGCTGTTTCTGCAAGTCATTGGCCCATTGATCGGTGACGCCCATGCCGTGCACCCAGGTCAAACCCAGCGTACCGGCGGCGGCCGTGTAGTCGAGGGTGCCTGCCGCCAGTTCGGTTTCGGCCTGGGCGCGGTTATCCGACTTGAGCCACAGCACCGAACCATGCAGGCCGTCCTGCCCGCCCAGCCGTAGGACGGCCGTACGATCAAAGGCATGCCGCGCCCCGAGGTAGAAGCCGCCTCCGCGGTTCAATGTACCGTTGGCCGGGCCCTTGCCCAGGTTGGGGCCGTCGTCGTTGATCAGGAATCCACGGCCAACTTTGACCACCTGGCGTCCACCGGAAATATCCACACCGTCCTCGCCCAATGCCGGGAACAGATCGCCGGAGCGCCACCCCAGGTAAGCGTCTTCGATTTTGGTGGTGCGCTCGGTGCCCAGGGTGTTGCCGGCCGGGTCGCCGTCGCCCCAAGTGGCGGAGCTGAGCAGGGCGAATGCACCATAGGCGGTGCCGTTGCCCGCCAGGGACTGGTCGCCGCTCAAGCCGTATTTGATAAGGCCTTCGCGCCAGGTTGAGCCACCCGAGGTACCGTCATAGTTCTTGCGGCTGTTGAACATACCGAATACGGCGATCATGTCTGCGTTGAGATGGCGGCTGTCATCGCTGTACAGCTCATAGGCCAGGGCCTGGCTGATGGCGCAGAGCGTCAAGCTACATGCCAACGTGCCGCCGAGAAATAAAGTGGATGGGTAGCGCATGATCAAAGCTCCTTGAAGCGCGTCTTTAAAGACTGTCTCGATAATGGCAACAGGGGCGCAGCGACGCTGCGCCCCTGTTGGCCGAGCACTACTCGCCCGCACGCTTATTGACGAACAGCAATTGCTGGCCGGTAAATTCCAACAGTCCTTCGAGGCCGAACTCGACACCGAAGCCAGACATCTTGCTGCCGCCGAATGGCGTATTCGGCTGGATCCGGGCGTGACAGTTGACCCAGGCCACGCCACTTTCCAGGCGGCTGGCCAACGCTTGCGCCTGTTGGACATCCGGCCCCCATACCGAGCCGCCCAGACCCATGTCACCGGCGTTGGCACGGCGCAGCACGTCCTCGACGTCGCTGTAAGCGATCAGCGGCAACACCGGACCGAACTGTTCCTCGTCCACCAGGCGCTGACCATCGGTCACATCCGCGATCAATGTCGGTGGGTAAAAGAACCCCGGACGGTCCAGACGCGCGCCGCCACACAGGACCCGCGCACCCTGATCCCGTGCATCGGCGACCAGGGCTTCAACCAACTGCAGTTGTTCCAGATTCTGCACCGGCCCGAAGTTGACGCCGGGCTCCAGGCCATCACCCACCACCTGGCGCTGAGCGATCAGCGTGAGCGCGTCGGCGAAGGCCTCGTATTGGGATTCGTGAATGTACAAACGCTTGAGGGCTGCGCACGTCTGGCCCATGTTGAGGAAGGCTGCCTGGAAAATTTCCTCGGCGACCTCTTCCAACGATGTGCCGGGCAATACAATCGCAGCATCGTTGCCGCCCAGTTCAAGGGTCAGGCGCTTGAGATTGGTGGCAGCGCCGCGCATCACGCTCTGGCCGGTGGCGGTGGAACCGGTGAAGACAATCTTCTGAATGCCGGGGTGCGAAGTGATCGCACTGCCGAAACCCTGCTCGCCGGTCACGCAGTTGATCACACCGTTGGGCACATGCCGCGCAATGATTTCCACCAGACGCAAGGTACTCAGCGGCGTCAGGCTCGACGGCTTGCTGACCACGCAGTTGCCGGCCCGCAGCGCCGGCATGATGTGCCACACGGCAATCATGAACGGCCAGTTCCATGGCGTGATGGACGCCACCACACCCAGGGGTTTGCGGTGCAGCTCAATGCGCTGGGTCGGGGTTTCTTCCACCAGCCCCACTTCAATCTGCTGCCCGGCGGCATAGCGTGTCCAGGCGGCGGCGCCCATGACTTCGGAAAACGCCAGTTCCAGCGGTTTCCCTTGTTCCTGCACGATCAACCGGGCCAACTCATCGGCGCCCTGCTCGATACTCTCGGCAATCGCCAACAGCCGCTCGCAGCGCTGAGCATGGGAAACGTGACGCCATGCCTTGAAGGCCACTTGAGCGGCGGCCACCGCGTCGTCCAATTGAGCCAGCGAGCCGGCCGAGCATTGGGCGAATGCGGCACCGGTGGCCGGATTGATTACATCAAACTGCCCGTTTGCACCGGCAACCTGAATCCCATTGATAAGCATCTTGTAGTGGTGCATGTGTCATCTTCCTTTAACGCTGGCGAGGCTTGCCGGACAACGGCAAGCGAACAGTGTGCAGTGGGGCGGTATCGCACGATGCCTTAGAGTTTGTGGCTGCCCAGCGCCAGGAAGCGCTGCGGCGAGACCTTGCGCAGTCGCGCGGCGAGAAAAATGCCGCCCAGCAGCGCCGCTGGAATGACCGTGCACAGGGCGTAGGATAAAAGCTGGCTGGCGCCGGTGAGCACATCGAAATGCACCACCGCCAGTATCAGCACCATCAGCAAGGCCAGGCTGGAGAAAATCGGCAGGATACGCCCGCGCCAGAGGCCGACATTGAGTTCCGGGTGCCGGTGGAAATACACACACACCGAGATCGAAGTCATCGCCATGAGCAAAATCACGCACAAGGTGGCGAGGTTGGAGAACCAGGCGAACAGTTGCAGGATCGGATCGGCATCCATCGCGGCGAAGATCAGTACCACCACGGCGGCGATCAGACTTTGCAGCGCCGAGCCCATATGCGGGCTTTGGTGCACACGGTGGGTGGTGCCCAACAAACTGTGCAGCAGACCGTCGCGCCCGATAGCGTAGAAATAGCGCGCCGCGGCGTTATGGAACGCCAGCAGCCCGGCGTAGATGCTGACCATGAACAGCACCCGGATAATCTGCGTCAGGTACGGGCCGACAAAGTGGTCCGACATGCCGTAGATAAAGGTGGTTGGGTCCTGCAGGGCTTGCAGCATCGGCACGATTTTATCCGTACCTACGCCCACCACCATCGACCAGACCGACAGCGCGTAGAAGCCGCCGATCAGCAGCACCGAGCTGTAGGTGGCAATCGGAATGGTGCGGTGCGGATTTTTCGCTTCTTCGCCGTAAATCGTCGTGGCCTCGAAGCCGATAAAGGCCGCGAAGCAGAACAGCAGGCCGATCGACGGGGTACCGCTGAACACATGCTGGCTGGTGAACGAGTCGAGGTTGACACCGCTGTCGCCGCCAGTCTTGAGAATCGCGATATCCAGGGTCAGGATCGCCAGGTATTCGGCAATCACGACCACCGACAACAAACGGGCGGACAGATCGATCTTGCGATAGCCCAGGATCGCGATGCTGACCATCGCCATCAGCGAGTAGGACCACCAGGGCAACACCACGCCGTATACGCTTTCCATGGTGCCGCTGACCACGCCGCCGAACATGCCATAGAGGCCGACCTGCAGGATGTTGTAGGCAAACATCGCCAGCACGCCCGCCGCCCCTCCGGCCAGGCCGCCCAAGCCGCGCGAGGTAAAGGCGTAAAAACCACCTGCGTTGGTGACATGCCTGGCCATGGTGGTGTAACCGACCGAAAACGCCATCAGCACCGCCAGGGCCAGCAATAACAACGCCGGGGTGCCGGCACCGTTGCCCAGCATGATGCCAATCGGGAAGCCTCCGGCGATGACACTGAGCGGGCTCGCTGCCGAAATCACGAAGAAGATGATAAAGCCGACACCCAAGGCGCCACGCTTGAGCTCCGTAGAGCTGTTGACCGGGATAGATAGACTCATGTTATTAACCTTATTGTATGAGGCAGTCGCTGTGGTGTGGGACCGAGCGAGGCGCTATCGGTACCAGATAGCGCTTTTGTTTTTGGGATTGCACGCTGTATTCGATGCTATGCCCGCCCACGAACACCCCGCTATCCCAAATCGGTAACATCGCCGGCGTCACCCCCGACCGGCAATGCCCCGACCGTCAGGACCGATTTGGGATAACGGCGCCCCTCTGCATTCAGGCATGCTAGGTCCAGCCCTCTTTTACGGACGCCAGCCATGCCCTTTACCGACTCCAACCGTCGCTGGCTGATACTTGCCATCATTTCCAGCGCGCTGCTGCTTATCGTCATTGACATGACGGTGCTGTATACCGCGCTGCCCACACTCACGCGGGAGCTCAGCGCCACGGCATCGCAAAAGCTCTGGATCATCAATATCTACGCGTTGATCGCCGCCGGACTGCTGTTGGGCATGGGTACCCTCGGCGACCGTCTCGGGCACAAACGGCTGTTTATCGGCGGCCTGAGCGTTTTCGGCCTGTTCTCGCTGATCGCTGCGTTCTCGCCATCGGCCGGCGTGTTGATCGTCGCCCGTGGTTTCCTGGCGGTCGGCGCAGCTATGATGATGCCCGCCACATTGGCCCTGGTAAGGTTGACGTTTACCGACCGACGCGAACAGGCGATGGCGTTCGGCATATGGGCATCAGTGGCCTCAGGGGGCGCCGCATTCGGACCGGTCGTAGGTGGATTGTTGCTGGAGCATTTCTGGTGGGGTTCGGTATTCCTGATCAATGTGCCAATTGTGCTGTTGGCCTTGCTGCTAGGAGCGATAACCATTCCCAATCATCCGGGAAATAGCCAGACACGCTGGGACTGGCTGGGTTCGCTGCAGGTCATGATCGGTTTGATCAGCATAGCTTATGCGGTCAAGGAGCTGGGTAAACGGCAATCCTCCTTCGAAGCCATGCTGATAGCACTAATCCTGGGCACGCTATTTCTGGCGCTTTTCATTCGACGTCAGCGGCGTGCCGATCAGCCGATGCTGGATCTGTCACTGTTCTCCACGTCTGGCTTCAGAAATGCGGTGATTTCGGCAGTGGTATCAGCCGCCGCCTTGATCGGCATGGAACTGGTATTCAGCCAACGCCTGCAACTGGTGCTGGGCCTGTCGCCGCTGGAGGCGGCGCTGTTCATCCTGCCGCTGCCGCTGGGTTCGTTCGTCGCCGGGCCGCTTGCCGGGCATTATCTGCCGCGCCTGGGAGAGCAGCGCATGCTGTTCTGGACGCTGCTGCTCTCGGCTGCCGCGATGCTCACCTACTTGCTGGCGCACAACGCCGCAGCGCCAGTGCAAATCGTCAGCCTCGCGCTGCTGGGCCTTACGATGGGCGCCGCACTGACCGCAGCGTCCAGCACGATCATGCTCAGCGTGCCCGCCGACAAGGCCGGCATGGCCGCCTCCCTTGAGGAAGTCTCCTTTGAATTGGGCGGCGCCGCAGGCGTGACACTGGCGGGCAGCCTGTTATCGACCATCTACGCCTACTCGGCGAGCCAGATGATTCCTCCATGGCTGGCCCTGAACCCCATGATCTTCGAGAGCCTCGACGATGCGCTGGTGGTTGCCGCGACGTCTTCGCCCGAACACGCCACGATGCTGACCGACTTAGCCCGTACGGCGTTCGACGCAGGTTTCGTCGCCGTGCTGGCGACATGTGCGGCATTGCTGTTGATGGCAGCGCTGCTGGTCAGGCCACGCAAACGGGTGTCATGAATCAGTGACATCAGCCGATGCAGTGACACATCCAATAAAAAGTCGGTGGTTCCACACCAACCGATGATCGATCAACACGCTGTTCACCTGTGAGATAGCCCAATGCTCGACGCCCTTTCCATCCGTTTGAAATTCGTCCTTTTGTCCTTTTTGTGCCTGCTCGGCGTGATCGGCCTGATCGTCGGCATGAATCTCTACCAGGGTAACCAGAACAATCAGTTGATCAGCACCTCGAGCAGCAAGATGCTGACTGACAGCGGCGAAACCCTGCTGCTGGCCAGGGCCGCGGAGCAGGCGACGAACCTGCAAAGCGTCTTCGGCAACAGCCTGCAGATCATCAGCGCTTTTTCCGACCAGGCAGGCAACCTACGCACCATGGCCGCCCAGCGGGGGTTGGCGGCCGCTACATTGCGTGAAGAGCTGAACCTCGCACTCAAGACGACGTTCGAACGCAACCCGCAGGTTCTGGGGCTTTGGCTGGTGTACGAACCTGATGCGCTGGATGGAAAAGACCGTGAGTTCGCCAACGACGCCGCACGCGCCTCCAACGAAACCGGGCGGTTTGCCAGCGCCTGGAATCGCGGCGCAGGCGAAGCGATGAATATTCTGATCCCTGAAGGCGACTTGCAGAAAACCGAACTGAGCATCAGCGGCACGCCTTACAACAGTTGGTACACCTGCCCGCGAGACACGCGACGCACCTGCCTCATGGCCCCCTATGCCGACACCCAGGCCGGACAGGTTCAACTGATGACCACGCTGTCGATGCCCCTGATCGCCGATGGCAAGGTCATCGGCACCCTCGGGGTCGACCTCGCGCTCGGCGCTCTGCAAGCTGCCGCGAGCGATGCTCAACGTACGCTGTTCAATGGTTCAGGGCGCATGCTGATTGTTTCCGACAGTGGTGTACTCGCCGCCTACAGCGCGGACGCGAGCCAGATCGGCAAAGACATCAGCGTTCCTTTGGCAGAGGAAGGCAAGGCGGTGCTCACGGCATTGAAGCAACAAAAGCCGGTAGTGCTGGCACGTGATGAACTGATTCGCGCGGTCTACCCCGTTGCGCCCATGCCCGAAGCGGCAGCCTGGGGAGTAGCCATCGACTTGCCAAAAAACGTCCTGCTGGGGGACTCAATGAAGCTTCAGGCCTTGCTTGACCAGACGCAAACCCGCGACACACTGGAGTCACTGCTGGTCGCCGGCGGCGCAGGGCTGTTGGGCTTGCTGCTCATCTGGTTCACCGCCTCCGGTGTGACACGCCCCATCAATAGTGTCGCTCGGATGCTCAAGGCGATTGCCAGCGGCGACGGCGACCTGACCCAACGATTGGATTACGGCAAGAAAGATGAGCTGGGCGAACTGGTGAACGGGTTCAACCGGTTTCTCGACAAACTGCAACCCACCATCGCGCAACTCAAGCAGAGCATCACCGCTGCGCGCGGCACCGCCGACCAGTCTTCGGAAATCGCGCGCCAGACCAGCGAAGGGATGCAGGTGCAATTTCGCGAGATCGATCAATTGGCAACCGCTTCCAACGAAATGAGCGCCACAGCCCACGAAGTCGCCAACAGCGCCTCAAACGCAGCCTTGGCGGCCCGGGGCGCAGACCAGGCATCCAGGGAAGGCATCACCATCATCGAGCGAAGCACCCGTGACATCAACGCGCTGGCCAGTGAAGTCAGCAAGGCCGTGACGGAAGTCGAAGCGCTGGCGGTCAACAGCGAACAGATCGGCTCGGTGCTGGAAGTGATCCGCAGCATCGCCGAACAGACCAACCTGCTCGCCCTCAATGCAGCGATCGAGGCCGCGCGGGCCGGGGAAAGCGGCCGAGGGTTCGCGGTGGTTGCCGACGAAGTCCGCAACCTTGCCAAGCGAACCCAGGACTCTGTAGAGGAAATCCGCCTGGTGATCGAGCGTATCCAGACCAGCACGCGTGGCGTAGTGGCAACCATGCACTCAAGCCAGACCCAGGCCCAGAGCAATGCCAGCCAGATCCATCAGGCCGTGGAGGCGCTCGGTAAGATCAGCGACGCAGTCACGGTGATCAATGACATGAACCTGCAGATTGCAAGTGCGGCGGAAGAGCAGAGCGCAGTGGCCGAGGAGGTCAATCGCAACGTCTCGACCATCCGCGGCGTGACAGAGACACTGACTGAACAGGCCGCCGAGTCGGCGCAGATCAGCAGTCAGCTCAACGAACGGGCCAACCAGCAAATGAAGCTGATGGACCAGTTCCGCGCATAGACCGTGGCGGGCATCGACCGCACTGCGGGGTCAGGCATACGCTCGGCTGCGCCGCCGCACTGGTGCTCAGGCGCGCGCGCAAATGGGGATGGCGGCGCGGGGGGTATGGGACGGTAACTCTGCAAACAGCGCCTGGTACTCCTCGGCAAAATGGCTGAGGTGGTAGAAGCCCCATTGGGCGGCGGCATCACCGATCGAGAGGTGGGACGCGAGGGTACACATCAGGGTGCGGCGCACACCGTTGAGCCGGACCGAGCGCAAGTAGTTCAGCGGCGTGGTCTCGGCCACCGAACGGAAACTGTTTTGCACGGTGCGCCGACTCACCTGCAGGCGTTGGCACAACTCGTTAACGCTGGGCACGTTGATCATTTCGGCAGTCGTCAGTCGGTGGCATTTCTCGACAATGAAGCTGCGCGTGGAACTCGGGCTGCGTTGCTGCTTGTCGCAAGCCGGGTCGGTGAGCAATTGCAACAACTCACCGAGCAAGGCCCGTTCCAGCCCCTGCTCGCGCGCGCTGTCGAGTTCGTCATCGACCTCAGCCAGGGAAAGCATCGCGAGCAACCGAAGCCGAGCCTGGGTGAAGCGCTGGGCGGACACGCGGATCACTGGCTGGCGCAGCAACCGACTGATCTCACTGGCCGACGCCGTTTGCGCCAGCGCCTGTTCGAACCATTCGCGCTCGAAGGTGATGGACAGCAGCTCCATGCCCATCGGCATATGGAACATGAACTCCTCGCCCCCTTGCAGAAAGAACAGGCTGCTGTCATCCACTTCGCGCCCCTGCATGCGCGTCGAACCCGGCACGCTGATCGGCACGGCGAAGCACATCTTGCCGCGCGGCGCCACACCGCGCTGCACCACCCGCTGATTGATCTGCTCGCGGAAAACGTGGCAACGCGCAGTGGTCAGCTGCATCAGCGTACTCTCGGCCAGGCCCGCGCTTAACTGGCTGTAATCCTGGTTCCACTCCTGGACGGTGGCCGCATGGACATGGATATCGCGAAAATGGCTTATGTGGTGGTTTCTCATGATGTGCGAAAAGCCTCTGCCAATTTTTGTTTTTAGCTCGCATTCCTTTGCGATATTCGCACAAAGATCAAACCCCGCGAAATTTCTTCTCAAAATCTTCTTTGTCGACAACTGCGCACGGGCCGGTTCATCTATTTGCCGATTCGGGCTAACGGTCAAGGACACTCCATGAGAATGATCCACACACTGAAACCGCTACCCCAGAGAGTGCGTCATGATTGAGTCCACACTAGAATCCCTGCACTTCGCAGATGCCCCGCGCATTATTTCCAGCACCCTGCCCGGCCCCCTGACCCGCGAGGCCCTGGCGTTGT
The DNA here is from genome assembly GCF_057334555.1 of Pseudomonas sp. AGC41. Classification (NCBI taxonomy): domain Bacteria; kingdom Pseudomonadati; phylum Pseudomonadota; class Gammaproteobacteria; order Pseudomonadales; family Pseudomonadaceae; genus Pseudomonas; species Pseudomonas sp. AGC41. The sequence goes on along the minus strand of NZ_JBHFJB010000028.1, from coordinate 123,698 downwards.
CGGCGAGTACCGAATCGATGGCGCGTGGCGGCGGCCGCATGCCTATCGCCATGGACCGCGCGTTCGGCGCGACCTTCAAGGATCCCGACGGCAACACCTACATCGACCTGTCCGCGGGCGTGGGCGTGAGCAGCGTCGGCCGCTGCCACCCACAGGTGGTGCAAGCCATCCGTGAACAGTCCGAAGTGCTGATGCACGCCCTGGAAATCAACAGCACCCGCCGCACCGAACTGGCCGCCAAGATGTCCGAGATCGCGCCCGACGGCCTGCGCGGCGACTGCATCACGTTCTTCACGCAAAGCGGCAGCGATGCGCTGGAAGCTGCGATCAAGTTCGCCAAACGCATTACCGGACGCCACCAGATCCTCGCTTTCCACGGCGGCTACCACGGCGTGTGGAACGCCTCTGGCGCCCTGACTACCGGCACAGCCTACCGCCAGGGCTACGGGCCGATGATGGGCGGCGTGATTCACGCCCCCTACCCATACGCCTACCGCTTTCCTTTCGATACCACGCAAAAAAGTGCCGAGCAAATTGCCGGCGATTATGTGGACTATCTGCTGAACAGTCCTTACACCGCCGCCGATGACGTGGCTGCCGTGATTGTGGAACCGGTGCAGGGCGAAGGCGGCTACGTGCCGCCCTCCCCCGAGTTCCTTCAACTGTTGCGCAAGGCCTGCGACCGCGCCGGCGCGCTGCTGATCGTTGACGAAGTACAGTCCGGTGCGGGCCGCACCGGCAAGATGTGGGCGGTCGAACACTCCGAGGTCAAACCCGACATGCTCACCTTCGGCAAGGGCATTGGCAGCGACCTGCCGATGGCCGGGCTGATCATGCGTTCGGACCTCGCCGCCCAGATTCCCGACGGCTCGATGCCCAATACCTTCGCCGCCAACTCGTTGTCTGCGGCCGTGGCGTTGACCAATATCAGTATCTTGCAGGACCCGGAACTCGGCCTGCTTGATCGCGCCCACACCCTGGGCCTGGAAGCGCAGGAACGCATCCGAGGGTTCAACAGCCCGTTTGTCGGCGAAGTCCGCGGCCGCGGTTTGATGATCGGTATCGAAC
>NZ_JBHFJB010000028.1:12141-122610 GCF_057334555.1 Pseudomonas sp. AGC41 | reverse complement strand
TGGTGGAAGACGCCGCCACCAAGACACCGCTCGAGGGCGCCAAGATCGGGCAGCTCATGGCCTACCTGATGAACCATGGCGTATTGATGATCCCCTGCGGGCGCTACAGCAACGTGATGCGTGTGATGCCCTCACTGACGATCACGCGCTCGCTGTTCTTCAAGGCGCTGGACATCTTCGGCGATGCCCTGGCTTCCCTCAAGGCATGAGGCCTGTCGCCTCCGACCCATCACGCATGGACATCCACATGACTCAGCACCTGAACCACTTTATCCAGGGCGCGCCCTTCGAAGCCAGCGATGGCGCGCGCATTCCCCTTATCAACCCCGTGACCGAACAGGTGTACGGCAGTTGCGCAAGCGGCACCGCCGAGGATGTGGACCGGGCCGTGACAGCGGCGCGCGCCCAGCTGGAAGGTGGCGCCTGGAGCCGGCTTGACGGCGCCCAGCGCGGCCGGCTGTTATCGAAACTCGCTGACCTGGTGGAGCGCGACAGCGAATCACTGGCCGACATGGACGCCGACGCAATCGGCCGCGCACCGCTCGAACCGCGCCGGATGGACCTGCCCAACGCTATCGCCAACCTGCGCGCCGCCGCCGGCTGGGCCAACCAGCTTGAAGGACGCACCATTCCCACCGGCGGCTACTTCGGTCGCAAGACCCTCTCGTACACCGTGCGCGAGCCAGTGGGCGTCGTGGGCGCCATCGTGCCGTGGAACTCACCGCTGATGATCACTGTGTGGAAGCTCGCCGCATTGCTGTCGGCGGGCTGCACCGTGGTGATCAAACCTTCGGAAGAAACCCCGCAATCGGCCCTGCATCTGGCGGCGCTGGCACAGGAAGCTGGATTTCCAGACGGCGTGATCAACGTGGTCACCGGTTACGGTGCGCAGGTGGGCCGCGCCTTATGCGAACACCCGCATGTGGCCAAGATCAGTTTCACCGGCAGTCCCGAGGCCGGGCGTGAGATCCAGCGCACCGCGGGTGTGCTGTTCAAGCGCGTGGCACTGGAACTGGGCGGCAAGAGCCCGCAGATCGTGTTCGACGATGCGCCCTTCGATGAGGCGCTGTTCGGCTGCACCCTGGGCCTGTTCGCCAACCAGGGGCAGATCTGTGCCGCCGGCTCGCGCATCCTGGTCCAGCGCAGCCTCGCCGAGAGATTCGCTGGTGCACTGGCCGACGCCGCGCGCGCGGTCAAGGTCGGCGACCCTCGCCAGCCTGACGTGCAGATGGGGCCGGTGGCCAAGAAAGCGCAATTCGATCGCGTCAACCGTTACATCCAGCTGGGCATCGACCAAGGCGCCTCGCTGCTGGCCGGCGGCGTATCCACCCCTGACCAGGGCTGGTTCGTACGCCCGACGATTTTCGCCGACGCCCGCAATGACATGGCGATCGCCCAGGATGAGATCTTCGGCCCTGTCGGTACGGTGATCACATTTGATAGCGAAGAAGAGGCCGTGGCACTGGCCAACGACTCTGCCTACGGCCTGGCAGCCACGGTGTGGACCACCGACCTGGCGCGCGCGCACCGCGTGGCCGCAGCCGTAAAGGCCGGCGCCATCGGCGTCAACTGCTGGAGCCCGCTGGACGCCAACCTTCCGTGGGGGGGCGTCAAGGCCAGCGGCATAGGCCGCGAAGGCGGGCTTGGCGGCGCGCTGGCCTACACCGAGGAGAAAGTGATCACCGTGCTGCTACCCGCCTGAGAACAGTGACTGCACCGGTCATCCTCGCGGCCATGGCCGCCTAGGGTGGCATTCAATCGTGCGTTTTCGATGCCTTGATGATCAATGAAGAGACTGCGATGAACACCCAAAAACAAGCGACAATTGATCGGTATCCCGTGTCCCTGCGCATCCTGCATTGGGTGCGCGCCGTGGTCATCGCCGGCCTGCTCTGGGCCGGCTGGCACATGACCGGGCTTGATGATGAAGTGGTGAGTAAATACACACTCTATTATCCGTGGCACAAATCGTTCGGCGTGCTGGCGTTTCTGCTGGTGCTGGTGCAGATCGCCCTGCGCGTTCGCACCCCCGCGCTTCCGCAGCCACCGCAAACACTGGCGGCGCATGAGCGTTTTCTCTCACGTTTTGTACAACGCTCCATGTACGTGCTGATCGTGGCCGTCCCGTTGATGGGGTACTCGATGTCAAGCACCTACACCATGAGCGACGGTGTGTTCTTTTTCGGTGTGAACCTGCCGGAGTTGCTGACGAAGAATGACGATTGGTTTGTCGCGTTCCAATGGCTGCATAAAGTACTGGCTTATACCTTGTTGGTCTTGATCGTGCTGCATATCGCGGGGGCGCTCAAGCATCGGTTGTTCGACAGCGACCCTCGCAACGATGTATTGCGCCGCATGCTGTGAGCTAATAATTTCCTCGGCGCGTGCGCAGGATGCACCACCCCAGGTAGAGCATGTAGTAACTGTTGCTGCCTTCGGTTGCCGCTGGACTTCGGCCGAGGCGTAGTCCCTGCAGGAGGATACTCCCACTGCAAACTGTTTACGCTAACTTATATTTTTAAATCGATATAAAACTGCGACGAAAATACAAATAGGTAAATGGAATGACCTCACCGAGTAAGTTTGAGTGAATCCTTCGCTGCAAATCAGCTATTGGCAGCTTCGCCATCATATAGGGAGGTACTACGGGAGGCCCATCCATTCAGAAATGGAGGTCTACCCGTAGATGTCTACTAGCTGTTGCCGCTGACCGAAAACTGACCCAGTAGAGGCTGTTCTGCCGACTGAAAACTGACCCAGGTGTTCAACTGCTTCTGCTCACTTTTTGAGCAGGAGAACACAGGGTGATCAGCATGGAAATGTTGGGAAAAATCCGGCGGATGTACTTCCGCGACAAGCTCTCGCTGCACCAGATAGCCAAGCGTACCGGGCTGTCGAGAAACACCATCCGAAAATGGGTCAGAGCGCCCGAAGCCACTCAACCGGCGTACCAGCGGTGCACGACCTTCAACAAACTCAGCCCATTCCACGACACGCTGGAACAGGCGCTGAAAGCCGATTCGTTCCGGGCAAAGCACAACCGCAGAAGCGCCAAAGCACTTTTCGAGCAGATCAAGGCCGAGGGTTATGACGGCGGTTACAGCCAGCTCACGGCGTTCGTACGCTCGTGGCGAGGTGAGCAAGGCAAGTCTTTACGCGCTTTTGTGCCGCTGACGTTTGCGTTCGGTGAAGCCTTTCAATTTGACTGGAGCGAAGAAGGGCTGCTGATCGGAGGCCTGTTTCGACGCATCCAGGTCTCCCACATGAAGCTGTGCGCCAGTCGCGCATTCTGGTTGGTTGCGTACCCTAGCCAAGGTCACGAGATGCTATTCGATGCCCATACACGCTCGTTCGGAGCGTTAGGTGGCGTGCCGCGTCGCGACATCTAGGACAACATGAAAACGGCTGTCGACAAGGTCAATAAAGGCAAGGGCCGCACGGTCAATGCACGGTTTGCCGTGATGTGCGCGCACTACCTTTTCGATCCGGATTTCTGCAACGTAGCCTCTGGCTGGGAAAAGGGCATTGTCGAGAAGAACGTTCAAGACAGTCGACGGCACATTTGGCTTGACGCTCAAAACTGCATGTTCCACACCTTCGAGGAACTGAATGCCTGGCTCGGCCAACGATGTCGTGCGCTCTGGAGCGAGCTGCAGCATCCGCAGTACAACGGACTGACGGTGGCGGAAGTTTTGGAGCTGGAACGGGTCGAAATGATGCCGATGCCGACGGCCTTTGATGGCTACGTCGAGCGCACCGTACGGGTCTCCAGCACTTGCCGGATTAGCGTGGCGCGAAATCGCTATTCGGTGCCTTGTGAGCGAGTCGGGCAGTGGGTCAGCAGCTGTCTTTACCCATCCCAGATCGTGGTCATCGCCGATGAAACGATGATCGCCAGCCACGAGCGCCTCTTTGATCGAGATCAGGCCAGTTTTGACTGGCAGCATTACATCCCACTCATCGAACGCAAGCCGGGTGCACTGCGCAATGGCGCACCGTCTGCCAATCTGCCCACTCCGTTGCGGCTTCTCAAACGGGGCCTGAGACGTCACAGCAACGGTGATCGGATTATGACGCAGGTGCTCTCTGCCGTGCCCATCGCCGGTCTCGACCCGGTGCTGGTAGCGGTAGAACTGGTGCTTGAGTCGGGAAGTCTGAGCGCCGATCACATCTTAAATGTTCTCGCCCGACTCACCGCTACTGCACCACCGCCTTCCGTAGAAACCAGCCTGCAACTCAAGGTGCTCCCGTTGCCAACATGGCCCGATATGACCAACTCCGTACAACAGATGAGGAGAGCCGCAATGCGTGACTTGATGGCAGAACTTAAAGAACTGCGTCTGCATGGCATGGCGCAGGCTTGGGAAGAACTGGCGGCCCAGGGAGAAGCTTCGACGGCATCGTCGAAGTGGCTGCTTGAGCATCTGCTCCAACAGGAGCAGGCAGATCGCGCCGTGCGCTATGTGAACCATCAGATGAACATGGCAAAGCTTTCCATGCACCGTGAGTTAGCTGGCTTTGACTTCAGCGCTTCCAGCGCTGATGCCCGTCTGGTCAAGGAATACTCCAGTCTTGAGCTTACGGAGACTGCGCAAAATGTCGTGTTCATCGGTGGGCCTGGATCCGGAAAAACGCACCTGGCCATTGCCTTGGCCGTGTCCGGAATCACCACACATAACAAACGAGTACGGTTCTTCTCCACGGTCGATCTCGTCAACCTGCTGGAGCGTGAAAAGTACGATGGTAAGGCAGGCCGAATCGCCCAGGGACTGCTTCGGACAGATCTGGTGATACTCGATGAGCTGGGGTATTTGCCCTTCAGTCATAGTGGTGGCGCGTTGTTATTTCACCTGCTTTCAACACTGTACGAGCACACCAGCGTGGTCATCACCACCAACCTCAGCTTCTCGGAATGGTCGAGTGTGTTTGGCGACGCCAAGATGACCACAGCGTTGCTGGATCGGCTTACGCACCACTGCCACATCGTCGAAACGGGCAAAGGGTCCTACCGCCTGCAACACAGCCCACCTTGGCAGACCAGACAAAGATCAAATCGCGTGAACGAAAGCGCAAGGATGCAGAGAATATCGAGGACGATGCACCGTTTTGACCGGCACCATAAATACCCTGCTGCATGCCTACATGCGGTGGGCTTGATGAGCCTTCAACCGGAACACGACTGCTAAGCTTATCCACAATTGCTGGGGCAAAAATCAGCAATCCGCCCTGGGTCAATTTTCAATCGGCAGGGTGGGTCAGTTTTCAATCAGCGCCAACAGAATTAGCTCTTTTTCGGTAAAAAAGTAATTGACCATCCCAATGACAATCGCAGACGACGCAATAACGACGCCAACTCCCGACATCATTTTCTGTCGTAACGAGGACATTCCTAAACCCTAGCCGTATTTTTATTTAAATTTTTCTCTTTACGTAACTAGGTTAGCTAGTGACTAATACTCTTTGCTAAAGGCTCCGCTCGCGCCACCAAAGTACTTATTGATTCCACTTTCCGGATCAGCTTGGTTTAAGATTGAAATCGCAGTGTTCTTACCATATCCTCATCAATCACCACTCCCAAACCGGGACCACAAGGGGCTTTTAGCCCGCCATTCCGGGGTAAAAGCCGCTCCTTGACAATATCGGTTTGCAATCTCAACGGTCCAAACAACTCGCTACCAAGCTGCAATTCTGGAAGGCTAGAATAGAGATGTAAACTTGCCGCGGTTCCGAGCGAACTCTCCAAGGAAGTGCCGCCATATAACTTCAGCCCGGCTGCCGCAGCTACACACGCGATTCGCCGGGAGGCCAGCAGCCCTCCATCTCGATTTGGTTTGAGAGAAACAGCAGACGCCGCGCCGGTTCGGGCAACTTCGAATGTGGACCGTAAATCCACTAGCGATTCATCTGCAATGATGTCCATCGTAGACGACGATCGCAACCGTGCGGCCCCTTGATGATCCGTCATTGGCAGAGGTTGTTCGATACAATCAATCCCCGCCTCCTCCAGTACTGGAAAATATCGGAGTGCGGTAGTCAGGTCCCATCCCTGATTGATATCGAGGATGATCGTAGCCCTCCCACGGAAAGCCTCGGCGATTCCGACTATGCGAGCTAATTCCTCGTCCGCTTTGCCTTGACCAAACTTGAGCTTGAATCGGCGATGACCGCGAGACAGCATCGCGTGCTCCCCTTCCAAAATATCGCCCGCTTCACTACCTGTGGACAAAGTCCATGCAACTTCGACTCGGTCGCGGCAACAGCCACCTAGCAAATTTTTAACCGACATCTGCTGTTGATGTCCTAGCAAATCGAACGCCGCCATCTCTAAGGCAGAGCGCGCCGCGGCGTTTCCCCTCACCAAACGCGCTAGCCGATGACTGAACTCCTCAATGCCGGCGAATCTGACGTTCGTGATATGCGGCGCGAGATACCTATCGATAGCTACTTGCACAGCTTCGATACTTTCCGGTCCCCAATATGGCCCGCCCATGATGGTCGCCTCGCCATAGCCAACCACCCCCTGCACGTCGGTCAAACGAACGAGCACCAGATTGAGTCTATCCAATTCACCGAATGACATTCTAATTGGCTGAGAGAATGGAATGTCCAATCGCTGCGTACTTATGTTTTCAATCGAAAAACCGGAAGGCATTCTGTCTGCTCCGTCTCGTTGCGAAAAAGCCTGGCAACCAAAGCGCGAGGCTCCTGATAATGCTCAACCTCATGATCATGTGGGCATCACAAAGTTGTATTCGTAGATATAAAAAGGCGCTTTCAACTCTCGTGATTCAATCTGCTGGATGTCTGTTACATAAATTAACTCCTCAATCAACCCATCTCGCACGGCATTGGCTACGTCGGAGTCCAAATATTCTCCGCCTGCAAAATACAACTGTGATGTCATTTCGTCATAATCTGGATGACGCAGCTTCATATGCAAATGGGCAGGTCTGAAGTAATGCCGCCCCATCTGACTCAATAGATAACCGGTCGGTCCTGCCTTTGGAATCTCGTACGGTGGCGGTAGGATAGTTCTTACTTCGAAAATCCCCTGAGAATCGGCCCTAAATCGACCACGAAGATTGAAGTCCGGGATGTCGGGGTGGATGTTCGAATAAAGACCTTGGGCATCGGCATGCCAAAGATCAATCTCTACTTCCGGCACGGGGTGCCCTAAGGAATTAGTAACGCGACCGGTAAAAAATAGCACCGTGCCAGGCTCGTCAGACCGCTGCGGCATGACGCTGGGAGCCGGTAGAAATGGCGCACCGTGGACATAGAACGGTCCTTCGATGGCCTCCGGACTTCCAACTCTATCAATGTTGCTAATATCAGTAGCTTGCGCCTCAAGAAAAACGTCTAGCAGCAGAGACTCTTCACCCTGTTTGATCGACGATATGATCAAGTCGGTCGCTGCGCGGTACTCGCTATGCGTAACTCGATGGCGCCTCATGAAATCTAGCAGATCTTCTTCCAACGCAGTAACCAGCTCGACTAATCGGCCGTTGCTCATCGCCGCCTCCTATTGCACGTGTACGCGCAACTTTTTTTGTAGTTTTTGACGAGGCCCCCCGCGGCTTACGAACCTTGCCACGGGCAGCACCCAGCTGTACGCTATGCGTACCGCTTGTACGCATTAAGTACATCGTGCTTATAATCATCCCGCCTGTCAACAGCGCGCCAAACCCGTCTCTGAGAACAGTGATATGAACGAAGAAATGACTAGCGAGCGCAACGCCGACTATATCCAGTCGATAGAAAGGGGTCTGGCTGTGATTTGCTCGTTCTCCCACCAGTCGGCTACGAGCACCTTGACGGAAGTGGCTCGAAGAACTGGATTGAGCAAGCCCACCGTCCGTCGGATACTGCTCACTCTCAAAAAACTCGGTTATGCACGTGAAGGTGAATCTGGTTTCAGTTTGACGCCGAAAATGCTAGAGCTCGGATACGCTTACCTATCATCCCAGAGCCTTACCCAGATTGCTCAAAGTAGGCTCGAACAACTGACCGATCTATTGAACGAAAGTACGGCGTTAGTCGCCCTTGATGGCAATGACGTTATCTACCTCAGCCGCGTCCACAGACACCGCATCACCAGCATCACACTGGCTGTCGGCACACGGCTGCCAGCGTATGCGACGGCATCGGGTCATGTGCTATTAGCCGGTCAATCAGTAGCAGCTCTAGAGCGCTATCTCTCAACCGTCGCATTTAAGGCATTAACCGATAGGACACTTACCACTCGTCAAGCTCTAGAGCAGCGCATTGAGGTAGTGCGCCATCGTGGCTGGGATGCAGTAGATCAAGAGCTCGAGATGGGACGCAGATCTATCGCCGTTCCAATTCGAGATATGCATGGAGAGATCACCGCTGCGCTCTCTCTCTCCTGCGGCACCAACGCTCGTTCTTTTGAGGAGATGTGCGATCTTTGTCTTCCACATCTTCTTGGTGCCGCCGCGCAGATCAGCAACTCTATGGGCTATCGCCAAAAACAATAGAGCAAAAATCAAAAGAGGTTAAATGGAATGAGTTCTTATCATAAAACGCTGCCAACCTATGATCAATTGATGCTTCGCCAGGATGCACCTCCAGGCTCAAGCTGGGGCTTGTTTGGTGAAAATGATCAAATTGGAACACTAAACCTGATCGATGCTGATTCGCGATTGCGCGGTGTCGCCGCAGCTATACAAGGTAAAGCGTTTAGCCTCGACTTGCCTTCCACTGCCATTTACCCCTCATTGGCGCCCACGCGCAAGCCTATTGCCCACCACATTTTCCAGCGCAACGATTTCCACCATGATGAATGGCTGGATAATTTTTACACTCAATATGGCAGCCAGATTGATGGATTACGCCACATTGGCCATCCTCAATACGGATTCTACAACGGCTACGATCACTCTCAGTTCAAGCCAGGTACTGAGACGCTAAGTATCCATCATTTCGCAGCGCTACCTATCGCTACCCGTGGGGTCTTGATCGATGTCCAACGCTACATGGCAAAACAGGGGATGCCGTTGGACCAGAGTACCGGTCAGGCTATATCGATCGATACAATTGAAGCCGCACGACTGAGCCAGAATGTCGAAATTTTGCCTGGCGACGCGGTAGTTCTTCGCTTTGGCTGGTTGAATTACTATCTAAACCAAACAAACATCGCCACCCGGGATAAATTGGTGACAGAGCAATTCCATCCTGGACTAGAACAATCAAACAAGGCTCTTTCTTGGTTGTGGGATAATCGGATTAGCTTAATCGCAGCAGATAACTTCGCCTTAGAGTGCTGGCCGGCAAAATCAGATAGTCCTTTCTTCACACCCGGAGAAATGAGTCAAAAAGAATGCAGCGTCCATGCGGGAATTATGCATCGGGCGATCATTCCACTACTTGGAATGCCTATTGGTGAACTTTGGGCTATTGATAAGTTGGCAGAAGCTTGCGCCGAAGATAACCGCTACACGTTTCTGCTTACCGCTTCCCCATTGCCGATCGTCGGCGGCGTTGGGTCGCCCGCCAACGCCATCGCAATTCGATAGGGAGTGCAATGTGAACCAAGTCGCCACGCCCTTCGTTTATATGAGCGCCCCCTCACGCGTGATATTTGGTGCGGGCTCCACAAATGATCTCTGTCGCGAAATCGGTCAACTCTCAATCCAGAGAGTATTGTTTGTCGGTACGTCAAGTCAGCGAGATCGAAACCTATCCATTGCCCGGTCTCTAGAAGACCAATATTCAATCTGTTTTAACGAAGCAGAGATGCATACACCGGTACACATTACCGAAAAAGCAATGGCCATCGTCGAGTCGCAGAAAATCGATGGTATTATTGCAGTAGGCGGGGGCTCCAGCGTCGGTCTCAGCAAAGCCATTGCTTATCGTACCGGCCTGCCGCAGATCATTATCCCGACTACATATTCCGGTTCAGAAGTAACCGCAATCCTGACTGAGACGGAGGGAGGCCACAAGTTAACCAGGACCGACCCCTACATCAGGCCCAACGTTGTGATTTACGATGTTAATCAAACCTTAAGCTTGCCGGCGCATATATCGGTCACCAGTGGCATGAACGCCATCGCGCATGCTGTTGAAGCGCTTTACGCCCATGACACTAATCCTGTGATCGCTTCACTTGCTGAGCAAGGCATTCAATCCTTAATACACGCATTACCTATGATCGTCGAGAGTCCTTACGACGTAGAGGCTCGTGAAAAAGCTCTCTACGGCGCATGGCTATGCGGCATTTGTTTAGGCTCCACGTCAATGGCCATTCACCACAAACTGTGCCATACCTTAGGCGGTACATTTGAACTGCCGCATGCAGAAACGCATACAGCCCTGCTGCCACATGCCGTGAGCTTTAATCTCGCCAGCGCACCCAATGCGGCCCAGATATTGAGCCGCGTTTTCGATAACAATAATCCGGCACGCGCATTGTTCGATTTGGCCAAACACCTCGGCGCCCAAATGTCATTAAAAGGTCTAGGCATGCCTGAAGATGGAATCGATCGAGCCACCGAGCTCTCGTTTAAGAAAGTCTATCCCAATCCAAGACCACTGGATCATGCAGGGGTTAGAGAACTGATCCGCAATGCGTGGGAGGGCAAGCCTCCTGCATAATGGGACACTGCTGACGAGCACTAGCACCGTCCCTGTAAGCCTAAACGATAGCCGAGGCGGCGTGTCTAAACGCTTGGTTTGTTCTGTCACAAACGCCCTGGCTTTTCTTGAGGTACCTCATGCAAGCACAACAGTTAACTGTCGCTGAGTCGAAATATCCCCTTACGGACACTTATAACAAATACGGTTTACCATGCGAGTGCGCACCATTGCTGCGGCGATTTCGCGCTTGCGAATCGCTCTGAGGCGGGCGACGGCATCGAACTTATTGGTTGCTGGGTGTCAGAAATTGGCTCACTGAATACGATCGCAATTTTGCGCCGCTATTCCAGCCCTCACGTATTGGCAGCAGAGAGAACGCGAGTGTTGATTTCTAAGGATCCCTTTCAAATTGGGGAGTTTATTTTTCATCAGGACTTCGAGGATTACCGGATCTTCCCTTTATCGAGCCTCTCGCTCCAGGAAGCTACGGCCCCTATTACAAATTTCGTGAATACGACCTTGTGAATTCCGGTTTGGAACGTACCCTGGAGGGATGGAAAAACGCAATAGCGCAACGCACCGGCGAACTCTACTCTCCTGTTTATGCAGCATTCTATGCTATCAGCGGACGTATACCGCGCTATCTGCATATCTGGCCTTACGCTAGTTTAGAGCAGCGCATGGAAGTGCGAACTCGATCCGTAGCAGATGGCGTCTGGCCTCCGAATAAATCTGCCCAGCAGTTGCAGACGATGAAATCCACAATCTATGTATCCGCCCCATTTTCAGCTCTAACGTAACGTTTGCCTCAGCTCGCGAGGATTAATATGCTACGAGAATTGATAGCATTCCGACAACAATGATCAGATTACTATTTGCGACCGTTTGGGCTCGTAAAATTACTTTTATCGGGTAAACGCGACCCCAATGGACGTTTGCCCATATTGCCGACCCCTCGACCTACTGCAGACGAAACCTCAAAATATGCAGAGCCGATGTAACTAGAAGCTTTGAAAGTGGCTAACGAGGTAGAACTCAAGTCCCGCAACCCTTAGCGTCAACAAATATGAATACTGTAACAATCATGTACTTAACAAAGCCTACATCTACACCAATCACCCCTAAGCCAAGAAATTGTTTACTATAATGCAAAATATAAACCCAGCAGAATGTTATCAGTTTCTCAGGCAGCTTAAATCTCTATATACAGCCAATCAACCACTACCTCTCCAGGTAAGCCAAGTTACAGTCAATTTTGTCGAAAATGAGATACATCTTATTTAATTCTGCAACAGATATACCTTTGAGCAACCCCTTCTCCCATTCCAAAGCAGCGGCCTCTATTCTACGGAACTTCTCCAAGCCTAACCGTGTAAGGGATATTTTAAGTCGTCGATTGTCTGCACCGCACCGCTCGCGTTGTATTAAGCTTTTCGTCGATAGCCGGTCTAATGCTCGCGTAATTGCAGCTTTATCTAACCCCGTAACCTGAGATATATGCTTGGCAGAAAGATTCGATACCTCCATCGCAACAACCATAACGCTAAATTCCGGGCTCGATATACCAAACTCCTCGTTTATACCGGATAAAAGACGTAAAACGCGCTCGCTAATGGCTTTAATACGGCAAGGTAAGAAACCCTCAAAACATAACCTCTGATCAGTCCGAGCTACGTTCATTTTTCGCTATCCAGTCTAATAACGCTTTCTCAGGAAGTAGTAGATGACATTGTGCATCCTAACCTGCAACGATGAAAATGCCAACCACCCCGGAAGCCTATCATTTTCTAACGTTAGGCACTCGGGGGGTCAGGCGTCGGTCTACGCGCGCTCGCTGTATTTGAGGCAAGCTATTGACCACATCTCGCGCACCTTTGCTCAATTCAGTTACTTCTGAAAACACACGGGCTTGCTGGCGGGGTTCTGGTCTATACCGGGGGTTATTTTTGCATGTTCGGTTAACGCTACTTGGTAAGAAGGCGTCAATCCCACACTAGCGCAGAGGTCGACAATTGCGAACAACCCCCCAGAGGCCAACGGGACGGATTCACGAATGGCTCAACCCGAAGGGGTTGCGAGCTGAGACTTCAACGTAAAGGCCCACAGCATAAAATAAGCTAGAGAAGAGAGCGGAGCGTGTAAATGTAAAATTTAATAAACGTCAGTTTTCGGCAGTATGGCACCTGTCCGCTCCATGCTTAGTTGCTGCTCTAGCGCCAGTTGGATTATGGGGAAGCCGCGGGCTGGCGGGCAACATATACAAACGGAAACTATGAACTAACCCGCCAGCAGAACCCAGACCACATTATTAAAACAGCAAGGACTCTTCTTGAAAACCCAACAGCAATGAAAGCCTATTTTGCAAGAGTAAAAAAAGCAACACTCAAAAAATATCCCAGCGCAACTTTCACCTACAGCCGAGAACCAACCAGGAGCATAAAATCCTCGACTAAGGTCAGACATAGATAGGCATTATATTTGTATTATCTTCAATCCAAATTATCTTGAATCATTCACTTTTAGGCACCCCAAAATCTCCCGCCATATTTACTACCTTAGAATAGATGATATAATAACAGGATAAAAACCGACTTCAGCATGGGCTGAAGCATCGCTAAAAAGCCTTTCAATAAAAATCCGGCAATGCCGCAAGGATATTTTGATGGATGCTATTACTCCAACTATAGATACTCGCTATCTCAATGAGCCGGGTGCATTCGAAAAGTATATTCCAATGGACGAATGGAAATTATCCGACAACCCATTCGTATTTAAAGTGGCAGCGAAAATCAACGCAGGGGCTCGGTTTCACGACCTTACGCTGCATAGTTTTGTTTCACTGTTCGGTACTGCTGCGGCTTTGGGTACCGGACTCACCTTTGAGTTAGATATTCACTTCACTTCTATTAACAATAAAGGAGCTAAGAAGTTAGATGTAAACGTAGCTTTTGTTGGCGAGAGAGCAATACCTTGGGGAGCCGACGATGCGGGCTTTCTTATGTATGCGCTTGAGTGGTTTGCTCGAAGGCAAACGTTTATGCGTTTGAGCATGACGGATGGTGGTTTGTTTTGGATTTATCAGCGTGACAGCATTAACTCATCAATTTATTGTAATACTATTTAAGCTCTTAATCCTAACCCGCCATGAAATTAAAGATACATCCTGTGGATATTTCCGACGGATTGAGTTTCAATCATCGTAGAGTCACTATATAACTAAGCATGGAGCAAATAAAAGATCTGATTCTAGAAAGCTATTAATTAACGCTGGAAGTATATAGCCTATGTTTGACAGATCGACTCTTAGCACAAGCAATCTTGTAGATTAGAATAACAATAAGATCGGTGATCGATTAGAAGGTCACCGATCTTATTTATCTATGGCTTCAACAAAATTGACTCTGAAGGGTAATCGGATGCCCATGTGGAGTGTAACGGAGCGATGAAAACGTTTTCAGTACGATTACGAGTGAATCGCCATTTTCCGTCTTCGCATAATTTATAAGCGTTGAATAATCGAGACGACCGTAGCACCGCTTCACCGTTGGAAAACAGCCATGGCTGAATATGAACCCACTGTCCTGTTGCGGTTATTCCATCAGCAGCTACATGAATCTGCTCCGACGTTACGTAGTGACAGTTAAGAACGATTTTACGATCTTTATTGTTCTGGTGAAAGCCTTCAAAGAACTGTCTGACTGCCTTCTTTCCTTCAGCACGGCCAAACTGGCCATTGTAGTATTCACCAACACCCTCCCAAACTGCCTCGTCAGAAAAAAGCTCCATGATTAAGTCGATCCGGTGCTCAGGATTCCTGACACCATACTCAGGCACAGGGGTGTCGCAGAGGGCCATATAGCGCATCTGCACTCGACGAACCTCATTTTCTGCCTCTAAAATAACTATGCGATTAGTGAGCTGAGCGAGTGTTCGCTGTAGATCTACCATAACAACTGTCTCCGGAGTTAGTAAACTCGTTGTATATGAAGGAGGGCGGTGATTCCCAACATTTACGGATAACCATAAGTCTCTGGGGCGCCAGACAATAGAGCGCCTGCATTTTCGAACGTTGAGTCATTCAAAGCGGCATGCTGGGTCACAACCAGGCAATCACGTAGAATACGTTGCATGGGATGGTTTTCTTGAATAGCCGCCATCCCCACCACTCGATAGCAATCCTGTACGGTCTCAGCACTTGCGTGCGCCGCATGGCTAGCAGAAAGCCGTAGTAAATTTATGGCCTCTACGGAAAGTTGTTCCTGATGCTGCAATTCTTCCCATGCTTTTTCGGCTGTCTCATAGAAAAAGGCTCTGGCTGATCGTAACCGGGCCTCCCCCTGAGCTAGCGCCGTCCTAAAGTAGGCCCGCTCCACAAGACGCGGCGCGCCAGGCATAATTTTCGCCCCACCAGACATGTTGATCGCAAGATTTAGGGCTGCGCGTGCAAGCCCTAGATTACAAGCTGCGTGGACTTGAGCTTGATAAGCTAGCAGAGGGTAGCGGTAGAGTGAGTCGTCATAAATACTTCGCGCGCCACGGGGACACGTCCAAAAATCGGTGAATAGCCGATCCTCTACTTGTATATCGTGGCTTCCTGTACCACGCATACCCATGGCGTCCCAAGTCTCAATTATTTGTACATCTTCGGCCGGTGCCACAGCCATAAGTACTTCTGACGCGCCGCCTCCTCCCATGTCAGAGCTACCTTTTCGGCCCTGGATACCCATACTGATCCAGTCGGCGCCCATACAACCCGACGCAAACTTCCAGCGCCCTGAAGCTATCCAACCATTTTCTACTCGCTTGGCTTGCTGAACAGGGTAAAGTCCTCCCGCAAAAACCTGATCTGGGCCATTGGCATATATAACAGCTTGAGCTTCTTCAGGTAGTGCCGCGTAGTAGGTGTTAGCAGATCCGAAGGCCGCAACCCAAGCCGTAGAACCATCAACCTCACCAAGTTTGTCAATCATTTTAAGGAAATGATGGGGGGGCAACGCATCGCCGCCAAATTTAACTGGGGTAGCAGATCGAAAAATTCGAGCAGCTTTCATCATAGACACAATTTCTTTAGGGACATGTCGTCTTGCATGAATTTCATCGCGACGCTTAAGCACCTCATCCATTAATTCGATGAAAGCAGGTTGTTCAGTGAGCTTTGAAAAATCAACCAATTCAGCAGGGGCTGATAATGGTCGAGACATACCTAGCAAAATATCGGACATTGCTCGAACCTCATTTTCTTGGCTAAACGCTAGAGAAGAACCGAAATAACAAATGCATAGAATTACAACACGGTATGAATCTAGCGCATAATTTGAACATCTGGGGCATCTCTTGGATCATTCGAACGGCGCCATATTAAATCCGCAAAACGTATCAGTGCAGGGATGACTTGTAAATCCACTGGCTTAAGGACGTGGACAGTCCCTCAGAATCTTGACTCTAGCGCTTGAGAATCCACACAAAAAGGGACGTCACGCTACAGCTACACAATTGCATCCTACTTAGAAGGACAATATGATAAGATTTTTATTTCTCAACAGTCCTTAAAGGTCGTGTGACTGATACAGAAATAAACGCACTGCTCGACTGGACACAGAACTCAGAAACGCTCAGATGCCTGGCTAACTCGGCTAACTGCCCCAAGCTAATCAGCTTGAGCCTCTATGCGCTTGAAATCTCTACAAAAATATACCAGCCCACCCCGCCGCCGCTCCGCTAACGTAACGCTCACCACACGGCAAAACAGGACAGTGTGCGTGCCTTCTTTTTGCTGACCGGTAATTTTACAATCAAAGGATGCGTTCGCTCCTTTCAACCGAGGAGAACCCGTCTCGCCGGTTGCCCACTCCCCAAAAGAAAACCGATCCACACCGCCCACATGACGAGCAAAATGCCCTGAAAGTTCTTTATCTTCGTAGGCGAGCACATTCACACATAGCACACTATTTTCGATAAATTTATTATGCGAGAATGACTTTTGATTCACGCAGACAAGTAGCGTTGGTGGGTCATCCGTGATCGAACATACCGCTGAAGCAGTAAGGCCATGTCTTCCCGCAGGACCGTCCGTAGTGATTAAGTTCACAGCGGCGCCTAACCGGCTCATGCCCTCTCTAAAATTGAGCTGCGTTTCACTGAGTTCCATATTAGCATCCTCAAATATCTAGAACTAATTTTGGGCTATTAGCGCGAGAACAGCATACGCAGATTAACGCCCCCTCTCGTCGCTCTTCATCGGTTAAAAATTGATCACGGTGGTCAATCTCACCCTCAATCACGTTTGTCATACATGTACCACATACACCCTCCTCGCACATCACATCGACTTTGATTCCGACCTTTGCCAAAACTCGAGCTATCGTATCGTCAGGACCAATTGTTACGGTCACTCCGCTATTGGCACACTCAACGTCAAAGCTATTACCGGAATAAGTGACATCCGCTGAGAAATACTCTCGGTGGATATTTCCATTCGGATAACCTGCCTGTTTAGCAGCAGTAATTATCCAGTCAATAAATCCTTGAGGTCCACATATATAACAATGGGTAGTGGTCGTCGGTGCCGGAAGATCTCGGAACAAATCAAGTTTTTGAGCCGCTTCCCTTCCTCCAAAATGAAAAAAAATATTCTCAGGTTCATACGCCCCCCTAAGATCGTCAACAAAAGCAGCATTCTCTTCTGAACGCGAAAAATAATGCAGCTTGAATTTTTTTCCTAACTCCTTGAGACGGGCCGCCATCGCAATCATTGGTGTAATTCCGATACCTCCACCAAAAAGCATGCTACATTCAGCACTCTCATCCAAAGGAAAATTATTATTAGGCCCTTCCACGTCAAACACTGCCCCTTCGACGGCCGTTGCGTGAACTAAAACCGAACCGCCTCTCGATTTCGGGTCTTTAAGCACAGCAATTTCATAAAAATCCAATTCACAGGGATCGGAACAAATTGAGTATTGTCGCCACGCTTCTATATTAGGCAAATAGATACTTAAATGGGCGCCAGCCTCGAAAGGTACCAGCCCAGCACCATCTT
This sequence comes from Pseudomonas sp. AGC41, assembly GCF_057334555.1. Lineage (NCBI taxonomy): Bacteria > Pseudomonadati > Pseudomonadota > Gammaproteobacteria > Pseudomonadales > Pseudomonadaceae > Pseudomonas > Pseudomonas sp. AGC41. The sequence goes on along the minus strand of NZ_JBHFJB010000028.1, from coordinate 104,972 downwards.
CAGATACAAATCTAATCCGAATTATTCCCCCTCCACTATCAAAACGACGTATAACTTTTAGCCGCTGCCGTTCACGCTTCTTCATTATTCCTACCTTTTTTTATAATTTTAAAGCGGTCGAGATTCTTAGCTTTTTTCGATCGACATACCTTTACTCAATCGCAGCAAAGAAAGAGAGAAAAACGCGCCGCTGCTGCCAACTACCGGTCTATATAAATAGCCAGCCAGTTATAACTAATCACTTATCCAGAATCCTACCTGAATACTTGCATGTCGCGCGTGCAAACCATAAAGATACAATAAAAACATGATCATATTGTACAAAGCCGCGATCATAATTAAATACTAGTGTGTTTAAGCTGGCGAGCAATTGCACAAAGCTTTGCATCTTCATTCTTTTTTCCAACCAACTGCATTCCAACTGGCCAACCATTTTTGGAGAGGAAAGGAATTGTAATTGCAGGGTGACCACTGAGATTGAATGGTCTCAGAAACTGAGTAGTCCATAATACGGATCGCTTATTTCTTACGGAGTTGATGGTAGGCGGGATATCGGGCATTGCTGGAAGTAACAACGCGTCAAAATTTAACAATAGCTCATCGACCTGCTTGCAGAACTGCTTGCGCACTACCTCAGCGCGACTCACACTTTGCTCCGTTATTTTACGAGCCTCACCCAATCTGAGTGCCACATCCTCCCCTAGGGGACTACGAGTATCAAGGAGGTGTCCGTACTCTAACGCTGTTTCATAACCAATTATGATCATTGCTGCATCGAAAGCTGCGTCCAAGCTCTTAAGTTCTACTACCGGCAGTGAGGCAAACGATCGCAACAGATGGAGTATTTCAGGGCCAAGTTTTGAGGAGATATTAATCCTACCAATACGTGGTTTGCGTTGGAGATTATCAGCAAAGAAACTAGGATCCATAGCCTTCATTGCCGTCTCGATCATGTCAATGTCGCGGGCAATGGGGCCCGCACAATCGAGGGAACTGTTGGAGCCTTTGATCCCGGCATGACTCAAACGACCAAAAGTAGGCTTAAAACCGAACACACCACAACAAGTCGCGGGCTGACGTATAGATCCTCCGGTATCAGTGCCTATAGCAAAGTCACACCACCCCGCAGCGACAGCTACAGCAGATCCAGAGGATGATCCCCCAGGTATTAACTCGGGCCACCTAGGATTGACAGGAGTGCCGTAAAAATTATTGACGCCGGTCATTCCGAAAGCCAATTCGTGCATATTGGCTTTGCCTATAATCCGGCAGCCCGCATTCAGGACATTTTCAATGACCCGCGCATTTGACTCAGCCGGTAACGCGTCTGAGTAGGCCTCAGAGCCAATACCTGTAACCGTACCCGCGATGTCAAAACAGTCCTTGACGACCACCGAAGGCCCTTCCCCGCCTAAGGCGAGAGGGTGGACCAATGCCACATCGTTTAGCTGCATATCCGCCTCCATTTACGGTAATTATCATGTTATTGTTAATGTATGTCAACCGGGCGCGTCATCTCTCTTCGTGCTGAACAGGAGGGTTTTAAGGTCTATTTCATCTAAACCAGTGTAGCCCACATGACTAATCTCGAAGGGATTTCGGAGCCTCTCCCGTCCTGCCGTATAAAAGGAACGGAACAAACGTAAGTCCTACGCGCCCCCTCCAAGTCACTAATATCGGCGGTGCGTTAAACTGGGCGGTCGCAGCTGCAACGCGACATGGCTTCGTAAGCTTTTACCAAGAAGGCTGCGGCGGGCGATCAGTGCTTGGCACTGCCACGCATGAGGTTCTCGATTCGAGAAGGGGTTAGTCCTCGCTCACAGAACCGTACTTAACAGTCTTTCTGTCATACGGTTCTTGATTACCCCTTCGCTGTAGGTGCTGCATACAAATGCGTGAAGAATCTCGGATTTTCTGCTTGGACAAGACCCAGCCACTACACCGCTTGACGTAGGGAGAATCGGTAGTTGCTCTTCAGTCATTTGAGCAGGTGCGAACGCAAGGAGCTCGGCAATCGATAGCTGACATTTCGTACCTAATAACGGTAGTTTGGTCCATCCTCGAATCGCGTCCCACCTGTGAGAAAAACTCTCCAAGTCATCTGTCGTTGATCGAAGAATGTGCCGTTTTTCGATCGTGTCTATTATTCTGCCGGTTGCCTGAACTCATTCATGGCACTTTTTCAGTAAGGGCCGCAATGCCCTAGTTCACCGTAACGTTGCGCATACCCAGCCAGATTAGCCTGGTGGCCGCGTCATTGGTCGGGACGTGGCCTCTCGTTTTGATGATCTATCGCCGTTTAGCGTTGATGCTCTCGATTGAGTTGGTCGTATGATCACTTTCCGGACGTCAAGTGGGAGGACAACTTGATCCCAGACACTTCGCGAGGCAGCCGCGAGGGTCGGATGCTGTTAACCCCGGTGGGCCGGTTTTGAACAAGTACAAAACCATTGGGGCGGCATCGGCGTTGATCGATTGATAGATTAGCTTGAGAGCCTTGGCTAGTTTCCCCGGCGTTGTCCCATGGTCGAGGCTACGCGGAGGTGCGTGATGCAGGTTTCTGCAACCTCCTCTCAGGAAAGACCACGCTCAGAGCCTCTGGAACTTTTTGACGTCGTCAGTTACGACAATAGGCACGTCTTCGAAGCCGCGTGTCTTGAAATTACTGAGGACCTTTATCCAAAGCTTGACGCCTTCCGTTTTCTATCCAGAAGGCCAAGATGCCGCGGGTTCCGTCTGGTAATACGCCCATGACTAATTAGATCGCCGTACTGCTGACCAGTCCTCGCTCCCTGATTTTGACCCGCAGCGCGTCGGAGAAGATGACCGGGTTTACACCTGCTATAGCAGGAATTGTCGCCAGGCGCCGATCTGGACAGGTGGGCCAGATACATTTTTTCACTTTGGCATTGAATTGCATCATGACAGGCGTGCGCGTGAAAGAAACTGGGGCACAACGTCCAGAATCAAATGGTAGCTTTAAATCTGCCGTTCTCTTTGGAGCGGCTGTGACCAAGCTATTTGTGCTTCGCACGCAACAGCGCTCTGCATAAACGGATCAGTCAAGGTTTTTGTCAGGGGAATTTAGATTGAAGCATCCTAGTTTTTCGCAAAAACAACGTAGGTAATGAAAAGCTATGACGAATATCGTTCCGAAAAGCTAACAACCGGCTTGACTGGTATGGAGCATTAAGAAGTACGACGGGAAGAACAGAATTTGCTTGGTTACCGCCAGCGTGAGCAGATAGCTCGTACAATGTACAGGGGTTCGAAACGAAGAACTGGCAGCTGAACTGAACCGCCCCCATTTATCCACGCCCACCTACGACTAGCTCCCCGCAAGTGAGCGGCACCGCGCAAGCCACACCGAACGGACTCCCGAAATCATCCAAATTCGTCGTGAAGCGACGAAATAACCGCTGCTTTTGCTTAACCTACCAAACCAGCTCAGAGACCGAAATGACCAGCATCCGTAAACTTCGAGCACAACAGCCCTTCGTAAGCTTAGGTGCACGCTGGCAACATAAATCCTACGAAGACTCGACAAGCAGTATTCGTTTCTTTGGAAACCGCGCCTCAAACAATTCGACTGAGCTGGTTAGCTATCTTCTCAAGCGTTTTATTAATTAATCGCAGCTCCTCGGGGGAAGAAGTGAAGAAACTTTCATCTCGTATACGCATCACTTCGATCATCGCTTTAGCGCGTAATTCCTCTCCTCTTTTAGTAAGGCACACATCCGTCACTCGACGATCAGAAGGTCTGACCCGGGTCATAACCAACTGATCGGAAATCATCCTCTGAATTATTTTGGTCACTGTGTTAAGTCTAAGCGTAGTGAACTCGGCAATCTCAGAAACCGACATGTACTCTGTTTCATATAGCGTCATCATTACGCGCCACCTCGGATCATCTACACCAAGCGATTTCAATCGCTTCTCGATCGCACGTGAATAAAATGAGTTCACTCGATGAATCCAGAAATATGGCCAAGACTCGCGCAACTCAGTGGGGGTAAGCTGTGTTACATCTTGATTAATCTTAGGGGTCATAAAAAGCCTTTTCTTGACGAACTGTACCTGCTGAGCCGCAGGCCTGCGAGATTTTAGCAATAAGCAGATCTGTATGCGACATGGATCGTTCCCGAGCAGTCACCACAGCCGATCGAATGTGGAGTTGCGCTGCGTACCCGCTCAATGGCGAGGAGTGAATTTGGCGGTGAGCAATACTGGCGAGCTGGTCAAATGGCTGTAATCTATATCCCGCGTAGCTCCTCGTCTGGACACCGCCACTCTTGCATCCAGGCCAAGAGACAGGTCGTGGATTGAAGCCATGGCGCGCTCCGCCCATAGGAATCCACGTAACGGTCTCTGCCAGCAACGCAAGGTGGCGCGGGCAGAGCTCGGCACAAAAAATGTCGGGGAACGAACGGAAAAACAACAGAACTGAGCTTAACGTTAGCTGCTTATGACAATCGCTTCGGCGAAACGTAACCGATTAAATAGAGCATGCGATAGTTTACAAGCACCCACTCCAAACCGGCTCATCAGGCCGAAATGCGTCATGGCCATCTAAGTATTGGATTTGAGCAAAAGTGCCGTAACCTCAAGGTAATGACTTTGTTACAAAGACCAAACAGAAAAATCGCGACACCCAATGCTGAGAATTTCATCGAAACTGTCCAAACCAACGCCTAGTCCGTTCTGACTCTCTCGCATTGGAATTAAGACTTTATCTTACTAGTTGATACTCAAAACTGGAGATGCTTTTGTGTTAGGAAGCCAACACAAAATTATATTTGGCGCTCCATACAGCGTCACTCCTATCGCATTTTTTAAATGGTGTAATGAGACTCTTTTTAACCCCAAATACAGCGTCCGAATCAATGTAAAGGCTGTCCGCCGTAAAAATGTGTGTGATCAGTTTCCGGTAGCCCTTGGCCGCAACACGGAAATGGATGTGTGCCGGGCGATACGGGTGACGATCAAGCTTTTCGAGCAGCTGACCGACGGGCCCGTCATTAGGGATCGGATATGAAACGGGCTTTATTCCATAAAAGCTATACAGGCCGTCAGCGCCTGTAATAAAAACACCACGGTTATTCCATTTTGGCTGCAATTCTGGCTGTTGCACATCGTAATACCCAGCAGCGTTGTCGCACCATACGTCGATGACCGCGCCTTCGATTGGATTGCCTTCTATGTCAATGACGCGCCCCTCGAACAGGCACTTTTCGCCTTTAGCGTCAAGACTGATGTTCGCGCCCATTTCCAGGTGCGGCGCGCCCTCCACGTGAAACGGTCCGAACACAGTGCTTTCGGTCGCACCAAACGGATGTCGATTGTTCACCGCATCCACTAACATGGAGATCCCGAGTACGTCCGATAATAAGATAAACTCCTGACGCTCTTCACTACATAACTGTCCCGTGCGAGTGACAAAGTCGATACCTAGCTCCCATTCTTCCTGCGTTAGTTCGATTTCCTTTATGAACGCATGCAGATGCTGAATCAAACACGTCATCACCTGCTTTAGGCGAGGGTTAACGCTTCCACCCATGCGGAGGTTCACTACCTCAACGGATGTATCCTCACTAAAAAAAGGAAAACCAGTTCCATCATGCGTTAACTGGTTCATCTCTCCATCTTCAGTTTGCGTTGACATACTCGATCCCTCCTAATGGTATTTTTTGCAAATTGAGAGCCGCTTAGTTTGGGCGATGGCCCGCCCATGCACGTTGCAGCAAAGCACGAATGCCGTCCCGAGTGACTTCTTCAGGGTTCCAATATGGATTGCTGACCGCAATGTCGGATGCCCTGTCCAGATCTGACTCAGCCAAACCCAACTCGCACAGCGAGCGCGGCGCGCAAAGCGTCTCTGCGAGATCATATAAGCCGCCAGGGAGATCGTCCTCGAACAAGGCAGCGGCAGGCGCAAGTTCGTTTGCTGCGGCCCTAGCGTTATAAGCAATTGAATGCGGGAGGATGGCCGCATGGGTCTCAGCGTGCGGCAGGTTGAAACTGCCTCCGAGCACATGGCAAAGCTTGTGGTGCAGCGACATTCCGACAACCCCGAGCACCGTTCCGCACAACCATGCCCCATACAAAGCTAGTGAACGCGCTTCAATATCCCCCGGTTGTTTAACAATTAACCTAAGCGCTTCACTCATGGAACGGAGTCCTTCGACCGCTAGTAGGCTCGAAATAGGATTTCGATCTTGGGCATACAATCCTTCGACCGCATGTGCTATTGCGTTCAGCCCGCTGGCCACGCTTACCTTTACCGGCAGTTCTAATGTGAGTTCAGGGTCGTAGATAACGGTTTCCGGCAAGATTCGCGCATCACTGCGGGTTCGTTTTATACCGTTCTCAGTTTCACCGAGCACTGGGGTCACCTCTGAGCCGGCATAGGTGGTTGCAATCACTACTTGCGCGGCATCGTTACGCAACGCGATAGCTTTGCCCAACCCAATTGTAGACCCTCCTCCGTAAGCAACAATGCAATCGGCTTTAGTTTCAACAAATGCCTGCATCGCTTTTTCAGTTACATCTACTGGCGTGTGCATCACTGCCCCTGCAAAAACACCACCGCTTAACAAGCCAAGCTGCGCTGCCACTCTCTCGGCATTCACTTTCTGGTTCTGGGTGCACAATATTAATGCACGCTTACCACCAAGTTTTTCCACTTCAGCGGATATATTTTGTGACGCGCCGCGACCAAACACAATCCGCGCTGGGTTGATACGAAAATTGAAGCTCAACATGTGTGCTGTCTCATAAGGCTTAATCACATAATGCGAGACGCGCATAGCACGGCACCGCGGGGATTATCGCGTTGGTGAAGATTGTCGGCGGCAAAAATGGCAAACTTGTAACCAGTTAATAGCGTATATACGTGTGCCGACAAGGCGCACATAAGGCCGTTGAACGTCCATTGTAAAAAGCTGGGTCCACGCGGAGCCTGTCCATCTAAGATTCACAGCCCTTGTGAATTCTAAAAGTTAAAAAATGTATCCTACGGTAACCAATGCGTCGTCGGAATTGATAAGCAGCACCTTCTTGCGCTTAATTTTGAAGCTATCAAGAGTTCTGGCGAGCTGAAACTCGACGTCAGCGGTGTTGTAGCGTATGTTGCTTTTTCGATACTCAGTCATTAGTTGAGCTGCGCGAACGGTGATAATCCCGTTGGCATCAGAGATGATACGAATGCGTGAAACTTGACGCACGGTGCGGGGCACGGGCGATGTTGAAATGGATTCCCCCCCGGTCAACCGTTCCACACGCAGCGTTCGCATGTTCTTGTCATCGTATGCGTAATTCAGCACGTTGCTGTACTCCGTATTAGGAGAGCGATCAATAGGCACGACATAAAGCCCGTCTTCTTCCCACAGCTCAAGCCAAGCGTTGTATTCGAGTTGGTCGAGCATGTCGGCCTCAGTCCAGATGAAGGCCGTTACCTGTTGCAACAATTCGGTGTTCATTTGAGTTCTCTTTTCAAGTTCTGGACGACTTTCAAGCAGACATACTTTTGAGCCACTGCTGGTAAGCGGCTCGCATACCGGTCTCAGCACTTACATCGCTCTTCGGGCCATCTTCTCCAAGAATTTCGTTGGGCAGGCCGCGATTTACCAGAACCCACAAGTCTGTGCCGGCGGCGGCCCCTTTTTGCACACGCTCCCATGCTTCACCGTCATCTGGTGTGCCGAATCCCATCGGTCCCTGGAAATGCTCATGCACACGCATTCTGGCTTGATTGGCACCAGCGGGACCGCCATCCATAACGAGAGCGACGTGGTGGATCTCGGTTTCGTTCACCGCGATAGGCTGAAGCACACGGAAGAAAGCCATCGAGCAAGCTACATTGGGAAACAGATTGAGGTTGAAACCCGCACCGCCTACTGCGCGAACGATGCGACGAACACTGAGTTCATCGCGACCCTCTGCGCGTAACTCCACGGCGAGCTCTTCGAAACGCTCAGGGATGTCACGCTCAAGGTCCGCTTCCAAATCTACCAGTTCAGGAATCATCACATTGACGCTATGGCCATTTCCTAAGTCCTCAACGAAGCCTGGATTATTCCAGAAGTCCATTGTCTGCAACATTTCCTCGTCAACCGAGCTGAGAAAGGATTTATGAACGATAGGGAAATGGTACGCGTCTGTGGTGTTCTCCAGCTGAATTTTCCAATTGCCAGGGAAGCGGAAGCGGTGCGTTCCCGCCACTTTGATTGGATGGCCGCCACCTTGCTTCATAAACAAATTTATCCATTTCTTCACTGGGCCCAGCCAGTCGGACAACGGCATAATGTCCTGTTTGAATGTAGCGAATACCATCCCTGCATAAGTTGCGACTCGTAGGCCGACCAAAGGGAGGTCGGCTTTGTTCAGTGATTCACCGTAGCTTTCAGGCGAAGGGACTCCGCGCAGCGATCCGTCGAGTGCATAGCTCCAACCGTGATAGGGGCATACAAAACTGTTAGTCTTACCCGACTTTCCTTCACAAACTGTTGCGCCACGATGACGACAGCGGTTCAGCAGCACATTGATCTCGCCCTTACGGTCACGAACCACTATGACTGGCTCCTTTCCAACCCAATGATTCTTGAAACTGCCCGATTCAGGTATTTCGCTTTCATGCGCCACCCATACCCAGGTAGTTTTAAATATTTTCTCCATTTCAACCTCGAACAACGCCGGGTCGGTATATAGAGATGTGTGGATGCGGTCTGGTTTTACCAGATCAGTAACATTGCGACGAAGAACGATAGGCTGCGCTGTCGGTGTATCTGAGAGTTCTGGGCACATGGATAACTCCTTAATATTTACTATAAGCCAGAGGATCGCTAACTGTGCCTCGGGCGACATAATGCTGTTGCATTAATCACTCGGCCGAAGCCAGGCTTCGTAGATTATTCTATATTTTTTTCCAGACTATCACATAGTTACTTAGCAATATTTATCACTTGTATGTAAGTGTATTCTTTCAACCCATCAATGCTAAACTCCGTCCCGATACCTGAGCTCTTCACTCCACCGAATGGTGCCATGGGGCTCAGTAACGAGTGAGAATTGACCCAAGCGGTACCGCACTCAAGGAGAGCAGCTATTTTAGCCCCTGCCTCGACATCGTTGCTCCATACAGAGCCTCCCAAGCCTACGTCTAACGAGTTCGCGCGCGCCACGGCTTCTTCAACCGTTTCATATTTGAGAATAGGCAAGGCCGGACCGAACTGTTCTTCTTTGACTAATAACATGTCGTCGGATACGTCCGCGACAACAGTGGGCTTGTAGAAGTAACCGGGACCTTTAAGAGGCATGCCGCCGGTGACAATTCTAGCCCCACGTTTACGTGCATCCTCTACAAGCGAAGCAACTTTTTCAAGTTGCATTCTGTTACTCAATGGGCCGATATGATTACTCGCATCCAGACCGTTGCCGACGCGCTTAGTTGAAACATAAGCAGCAATCTTTTCGACGATTTCTTCATATTGGGATGAATGGACAAATAGGCGCTTGAGAGCAGAGCAATTCTGTCCGCAATTCAAGAAGCTGGCGAGGAACAAGCGATCAATGAACGGGTCTATGTTCGTGCCTGGGAGAATGATTCCTGCATCGTTGCCACCGAGTTCGAGGGTCAAGCGCTTCAATGTCCCAGCCGAATTAGACATTATGTGGCGACCGATGGCTGTCGAACCCGTAAAAACGATCTTATTAATGTCCGGATGCGTGGAAATGCGGTCGCCAATCTCCGCGCCGCCCGTGACGACGTTAATGACTCCCGGCGGCAATAGAGTATTCATCAATTCGACCAAGCGAAGCGTGGTCAGAGGTGTATAGGGAGAGGGTTTTATGACTACTGTACAACCGATATGAATGGCTGGCATGACATGCCATATGGCGATGGCTAGTGGCCAATTCCACGGAGTGATGGACGCGACCACGCCAAGCGGCTTTCGCACCGCGACGATCCTGCCCTGCGCGTCGTTCTGGATCACCTCATCATCCAGTCGCAAGCCAGCAGTGACACGTGTCCATGCAGCGGCGCCGCCCACTTCATAGTCCGCACCGAACTCTCCTTGAGTCTTACCTTGCTCAAGCGTCAGAAGCGTAGATAACTCTTGAGCATTGGCCTCGATAAGATCAGCAATTTCATTCAGTTTGGCCGACCGATATTCAGGTGTTTGCGCGGCCCAACCGGGAAATGCCCTGCGGGCTGCGGCGACCGCAGTGTCAAGCAGCTCAACGGTACCCTTCGGCGCTTCGGCAACTACCGATTCGTCGGCAGGGTTCAAGACTGGGAACGTGTCTGAGCTTGTAACGCTATGACCATCGACCGTCATCGTGTAAATGCGCATTTACTTCTCCGTTTCTACTCATTCTTGCCGCGAAGGTGTGCGGACGACCAAGCCATCAAGCGCCGCCGTTACTTTGATCTGGCATGAGAGGCGACTGTTGCTTTGCACTTCGAAGGCGTAGTCCAACATCTCGCGCTCTTGCTCGGGCGCCACGCCTACTAGTGGGACCCATTCCTCGTCCACATACACGTGGCACGTACCGCAAGCACAACTGCCGCCGCACATAGCAACAATCCCTGGCACGCTATTTTTTCGGGCCGCATCCATTACAGATTGCCCGGGGCTACCTTCGACGCAACGCTTCGTGCCCTGGAAATCAATGAAGATGATCTTTGCCATATCAATGTCAATCCTTCTCAAACGCTCTGCTAATGGATATGCTCCATGATGACTTCCTTCATGGAAACCAAAGGGTTTACAAGCCTCTGCCGGTCAACCAGTCTGCCGCTTCCAATGAGCGCTCTCCCCGCCATAAACTCCGCAGGGGAGTTTATGGCCTCGATCGCACGCACCGCGTCGCCTTTTAAATGGAAAACGGAAAACTTACCTTTGTCAGGATCACCGCGCACGAGCTCTGAATCGGCATCGAAAGGGTAACCAGCGAATTGCAGCTTCGTATCGAACTGGTCGGACCACTGCCAGGGCACCTCGCAGGCGAACGCCGGTCTGCCTGCAATCGCGCATGCCGCTTGCTTGGCTTGTTCTAGCGCGTTGGGCACGCTCTCCATACGGAACATACAGTTGTACAGAGGCATTGGGCGCTTCGACACGTCACCTATCGCGAAAATTGTCGGCTCGGAAGTTCGGGCCTCGAGATTAACTAAGATTCCACGGTCGCACTCCAAGCCAGCCTGCTCTGCGATTTCCTGGTTGGGAACGGCACCAATACCAACGACCGCTACGCTGCAGGAAATCGTGCGTCCGTCCGCTAGCTTTACGCCTGATATACGGCCGTTGCTCCCTTCAAACGACACAACGCTGACGCCCAATTCGAACCGCACACCTTCTGCCTCATGTAGCGAGGTCATAAAGCTAGACAATGTTCCGCAAGCGACGCGGGACAAAACCCGCACCTCACGCTCCAATACGACGACCTGCATACCTAATGTCCGGCAGGTTGCTGCGACTTCCAAACCAACGTAACCCGCACCTAGCACCGCCACCGTTTCCCCGGGTCGGATGGCGGCTTTCAGCGCTTTAGCGTCAGCGATGCTGCGCAGTGACAACACACCGCCGAGATCCGCCCCCGGGACCCGTATGGGAACAGCCCTTGAACCGGTGGCGAGAACGAGGTAATCGTAGGGAAGTATGGATCCGTCAGAAAGCCAAACCTTTTTTTGTAGAGCATTGACGCGGTCAGCGCGGACGCTGGAAAGCAGTGCAATGTTGTGCTCTATGTAGAACGAAGGGGTTTTCAAGGTGAGTGCGTCGGCATCCGTCCCCCCCTTTAGCCATGCTTTGGACAGCGGGGGGCGTTGATAAGGTGCCTCCGGTTCTTCGCCCACCATCGTGATAGACCAGTCAGGGCAATACTCACGCAGCATAGCCGCTACCGTTCCGCCAGCGTGGCCCGCACCCACGATGACAATCCGTTTGTTAGTAAGCGAAGTTTGTTCAAGTTTCGCGCTCATTGTCGTAACCTTTTTAGGATTAAGCCTCAAGCCGCGTTCGTTGTAGCTTTAGCGGTCACAATCCAGTCGCCATCGGTTTTGTTGAGCAGGAAGAAGGTTTTCATATCGCCGCCCTCAAGCTGATCTTCTGCAAGCTCCACCGCAGCGATATCGCTGTGAATCTTGACGGATAAGACACGACCTTTAAAGTTTGGGCTGTGCTCGAACGTTGGCGGGAGCTTAGACATGTAATCAACTATCATTTCACCCACCTTGCCTGCCGTGATAGCAAGCCGACCTCCAAATTGCGCAGCCATGAGCGCCTGTGGATGGAAGACTTCTATCATGTCGCTAGGACGGGTCAGGGCGATGGCATCTATATATTTCTGAACGACCGCAGTAACTTCCGCTTCGTCCTGAGAGAGATGTGAGGACATACTTCACTCCTTATCTAGTGGGTTGAGTCAGAAACGCATTTCTGTCGGAACTGTCAATTCTGGGTGCAAATCAAACTTATGTTCTTCGACGGGCAGGTCATAGCAGCTGACGGCTACTGTACCGGCGCCTTGCGAAAAAATTGGCCAGTTGAAAACCTCGTGATTTAGACGCATGTATTCGCCCGGCGAGAGGTAAACTACGCACTGTTGACCGTTTTTTAGCTGCAAGCCCTTGGCAATTAAGCCTGCGAACAAGAAGTGAATGTTATTGACGAGCAGGTGGTGTGGCGTCAGATAGTTTTGAATCGTTTCTTTGGAGAGCTCAGCCACAGGAGCGTCTGCATCCCCACCAAGGAAACGCACACACATGGAGAAGCCTCCGTTATCATTGGCGACGAGATTCCCTACTCGGCGATGATCGAAGCCGCCGCCAACCAGCGCTGCCTCTGTATCTGCGTCCAGCGACTTCAAGACACGCTCCGCCTGGTCCTGCCTGATCGGCGACGACCAAGACCGTACTTCGCGCAAAAATGCTGAGTCGACATTGAACTGGCCGATCTCCATCGGGCCGATGATGCGATTGATCGAATCGATGTCTGCGTAAACATCACCGTTGAACATTCTCAAAATAGCCATTTTTCTAACTCCAGTTGTGACGACAATAGTTTGACACCAAGGCGCATCGCGAATGCGGCGCCCTGCGTTTGTTAGTTACGACCTACTCCTCTTTCTGAATCTGGTTCACCCACCATTCATAATAGTGGTGCAACCAGCCTTCAAACTTAGGATGCAAATAGCCCTGCTTGTTGAACGAAGAGCGAACTCCGGCCTGAAGTGAAGTGCAGGCCAATGTATCTTCGTCCTGCACGTCTTTCATAAATTGCACTTCATTAGCAATTAAAGTTTGGGCATTTGGGACTTCGTGCGCCCAGTCCGCAATGGAAATGCAGGATGCCGATTGGTTCCTATCGACGCTCTTGTGCTGAGTAGTAATGAAAGAAATCTGATGAGGCTGGATAAAACAGATCAAGCTTGGATAGACTCCAAGGTACATGGCGTCATACGAACGATCCGCAGCGCGCTGCTCATCCATCCATGGCGGAGTGCCAAAAGGGTGGTACACACCAGCCTCATGCATTTCCTGCGTGCCGGTCTGCCCATATAATGTAAAAAGCTCACCGGAAGCAATGACACGATGAGCTGCAGGAGGCATGGCTTCACTAATGCGCTCGTTGTGTACGCCAATGTGATGGTAAGCTTCGAAACCGGTCTCAAATGAAAACTTGTAGTTCCAATCAGACTCATACGGCATTTTGTCTGCGAACTTAAATTTCGAAAGGCCGTAATTTTTAATGTACTTGTCCGCCTCCGCGAGCTGAGGTGCGAGTGGCTTTGCATCTTTGTCAAAGTTAATGAATATGAGTCCATTCCATAACTCGAGACGCAATTGTGGCAAACCGCAGTCTTTCTTGTCCAAACCTTGTATGGACTCAAGCGACATTGCTCGAAGCGAACCATCTAGATTATAAGACCAGCGATGGTAAGGACATACGAGGACGCTAGCGTTACCCTTTTCTTCTTGAGCCACTTTAGCCCAACGGTGGCGGCAAGAGTTGACAAGGCAGTGCAACTCACCCTCCTTGTCCCGCGTGATAACCAGCGGCTCACCGAACATCTCAATGGTGAAGTAGTCGCCAGGCTTCTCCGCCCAATCCCAAGGACCGACAAATAACCAATTTTTCTTCAGGACATTTTCAACTTCCCACTTCCAGATATCTGGATCCGTGTAAAAGCGGGCAGGCAATATACCGCGAACACCGTTGGAGCCATCGCGAACGAGTTTAATTTCTTCATCAGTCAATACGGGTTTAGGAACGCCCGCACCGAAGATTAGCGACGATGACGAGACTTTGCTAGGGCAGGAACTCATGATTCACCTCCGAGGATATTGTTTTTGTTTGAAGGGGTTAATTGCGGAGCATCAAGGCTCCTACGTACGATGAATACGCATATCGCGGCTAAGACGCATGAGGCACAAGCGGTCCAGCCTACCGCATCGCCTGATACGACATCACTGAGGAGTCCTCCAAGTGCTGGCGCGACAGCACCAGCTAAAAATGCCGCCCCACCCACGAGGTTGGCGGCGCACCCTCCCGAATCAAGAGCAGAAGCACTTCCGATAACGAAGGGCATCACGAAAAATGCTGCGGCGCCGTAAAGAAACATCGCCGTTGCATACAGGAATAATGATTGGCCAGCAGACATCATAACGCCGGCAAGCGCCCCCACAAGCAACCCGATAGAGAGAGGCATAACTACGCCTAATCGTCGGTCAAAGATCCCCGCCAAAATTGATCCACCAATACTGAATAGGGTAGTTAAACCTAGAATAATGCCGATGGTTTTGGCGTCGAAGTCACGCACTTGGGCGAGAAACTCCGAATAAGTCCAAAGCATTGCCATCGCCAAGTTACATAATACGCTGCACACAAGCAAAAGTTTGATCGCGAACCAATTCGCACTTGATCCTCTCATGGACCTCTGCACGAATTGCGCCCCCCCAGGACGGACCAGATTTCCGCTAAAGAAGGAAATCAAGAGCGGCAGAACAAATAAAATAACTTGCGAATAGAAAAACACTTTTGCACCGTTTTCTTCGATCGCCATGGGCAATATACCCATACATACGCCAGTAAGGAGATTTGCCAAGAAAAAAGCAGATGCCATCATGCGCACGCCATGCCGATGAAGCGAGGCCCAGTAGACGGCGCCCGCATATAAGAAGCCGCAGGCAATACCTGAGATCGCACGGATCGCAACGAATGCCCCTAACGATAAGTCCAGACACGACACCAACTGAACGCTCAAGGCGATCGCCGCTGCCCCAGTGGATACCCTACTTAAGCTCAAGCGGCTCAAAGGCTTCGCCAACGCGAAAACCGTAACGGAAGTGAGCACCATCTCCAACGTGACGATGCCGCCTGCGGCAGACAAGCTCAATGAATATTGGGCCGCGATAACACCCAACATTAAGGGGGCGAAAAAAGCCATTGATGCGCCCATCGCGAATAACACCGCGACGTACGTGTAACTCAAGGCAGTCCGCGCGCCGAGGTCAGGCTTGACCAGTGCAGTAGTCACAGAATCCATATTATTATTCTCTCATTCACGTGATCATTGACGCAATCTACCTGAAAAACCTCTCCGCCTTCAAGCCCAATTTCGCCTGGATTTGTGGAAAATTCAAGGTCAAATTGCCCAACAAATCAGCAGAAATTCTATTTACAAATGAGTTTTTATGTGAGCATTCATGTGAATATCTTGCCTTGATTCGCTTGATGGGCTGATTTGGAGCCTGCCCTACCATCGCAAGCTCCAACTCGATCTCTTGGAAATGCCTGAGGTTCCTCAGATCTCAAAGAGTACATATCGGGAAACCTCATTAAGGGCGAGGGCTTATCAAGTCACTCAAGCCGAGAAGCCAATTCAGGCAAAATGGAGTAACAGCGCGAGCGCGTCCTATCGCGAGACATGACGCTGCACGCTTGATCGAGATTCATGTACCGATTCGTAACTTAGTTGGGACCCGCTTTTAAATGCGAACAATGAATTCTAGATAGATGTACTACTCTTTCTCAGCACTCATCCAATCAAATCTAACTTGGTGAAAACTACGATTCCAAACAAAACCTTGTAATTGTTCTGCCCCCTCAAACAACAGCTATGTTAAGAGAAGCCCCCCCAATGCAACACAAAATATCAAACTAGAAGAAGAGCAGGCTCGAAGACATGATAAAACACATCTCTTATTAGCCTCGTAGCACCTCGCTCCAGAGTAATTAAACAGACCTCACGGAGGCGAGGTCTAGTCCCACTGCGTGCTCTTACTCCATACTGACCAAGCGCTCACGAATTAAAAGCTAAATCCGAGAACGAGAGCCGTGTACAGATTATATTTATCATTTCCAATCTGGCTTCCGCCTTCGCTGTACGACGCGTCCGGATCGTAGATACCCACTAACGGAATTATGGTCGCGTAGTCGGTTACCCTCCATAACGCGTAGATATCCATTTCCTTCCCCCCCAAATCACCAAGTGATGTATCTACAGGCGCATGCTTGTAAAAAACCGCACCAACACTTAGCCTCTCACCTGGATTGGCAGTAATAGACAGTTGATTGACTCGGCTATTAGTATTAAAGGGCCCGGCAAAATTTCCCGAAACCTCACCGAGAAACCACGTCCCTGGCCCATGAACGTAGCCATAAAACAAATGGTCATACTTATCAGAGAAATAGCTGTAGCGGTAGCTAAGAGTGGGAGCCCAAGGAAAAGAAGCTAGTGTCCATCCCGCTTCTAAATACCAAGCACTCTCAGAGGCCCCATGCTCTTTATTCTGCAAAACGTAATGCCCCGCCAACGATAAGCTGTCAATCCCGGCATTGCCTTGCCCACGAACACTGTAAACCTTAGTTCCCTTTCTATCTGGGTACAAAAAAGAAAGTTTATCATCGATGTCCACTATATCAATGTAAGTTAATCCAACCGTCCCTTTAGGTGAGACATGCTCAAGTGTTGCAACCGCCATCTCAGGCTTGGCCTGAGCGGGGTTGTCAGACGCCAGCCACATGAGATCGCCGCGCCATCCTTCGCTCCCCCCTATGCGAATGATTCCCGTCCGATCAAACGACCTACGCACCCCCATATAATACCCGCCTCCGCGATTCAGTTGCCCATCTAGGATTTCATGTCCAAAGTTCAGCTGATCACCGGCTATAACGAAACCATCGCCCACTATTATTTTCTGGCTGCCAAAAGAGATATCCAATCCGTCGACCCCCAACCCCGGAAAAAAATCTCCCGAACGCCATCCAAGATAAAGCTCCTCCCAGTCCGACTTACGCTCCGTGCCATTCGTAAATCCAGCAGGATCCCCATCCCCAAAAGTTCCGCTAGTCAATCCAGACATTGCCCCATATAAGGATGAACCTTCTTCAGCAAGCTTTTGAATACCACTGAGGCCGTACTCGGTATAACCTTCCATCCATTCACGACTTCCCTCGGTAAGAGTGCCCGACTGCATGTAACTTTGCTGACTATGCATAGCACCCATCCAGATTTCAAGCTTAGCATCCACCCGGGTGTTCCCATCATCAAATAGATTTAAAGCAAAACTCGACGAGGTCATAAAGATCGCACATACACCTCCAAAAAATCGTGTGCGATTAATATTAGCGTATTTATTGTATGACATGACATTCCTCACTATTATTTTTATAATAAAGGTTTACTTGATGCGCAAGGATGCTCTGGCTAAGTTGCCAGTTATTGCATAAGAACAGACACTACGCTTTCGACCCAAATCCCGAGATAGGCCATCACCTCCACACTCATTGGTATAAGCATTAAGTCCTTGCAGACAATTGTGACCGCACCCGGCTACCACCAGCTGGTTGCTCCCGATCCCCCCGACTCCGAAGCTTGGTACTAGGCAACCAGGATTAATAAGATCATTTAAAACTATTTCTAACGTAGAATCATGTCAAGTAATTTCATAAAAAAATATCCGTAGAATTTTTTTCCTAGTATAAACAATACGTTATCTGCCTCATCTGCGCGCATTATTGGTGTGTCTGTACGTTACAATATGTATCACCTGATAATGTTACCATCCGACTTATAACACTCTTTTTGCTCGCAGCTGAGCGCATCAGTCGGTCCATGCTCTCAGGGGCTGATCAACCCAGTGGCAACCGTGGACACCGTGAAGTACTGCGTAGAATAAGTACTCAATTTGCTTGAGCCGACTTGTTAGCTCCAAAAGCGTCTAAGCAAACACCTGCTGAAGGGTCTCCA
This sequence comes from Pseudomonas sp. AGC41, assembly GCF_057334555.1. Classification (NCBI taxonomy): domain Bacteria; kingdom Pseudomonadati; phylum Pseudomonadota; class Gammaproteobacteria; order Pseudomonadales; family Pseudomonadaceae; genus Pseudomonas; species Pseudomonas sp. AGC41. The sequence continues at coordinate 86,717 of NZ_JBHFJB010000028.1, read as the reverse complement.
AGCGGAACGGCATCAGCACGTACATCTGATCGCAGTAATATCATCGACGCGCCAGGCGATTCCAGCACGGTCAGGAAGAGCGCCTGCGGGTCGGTTCGTCATGCCGAAGCGGCGCCATTCGTCGTGTAGAATCGCGTAACTGTGGGTGGCCGCGAACAGGATAACCACCGGCAGTTGCAGGCGATGCTCTACAAAGTCTGGATGGTGTACTGGGCGCTGCGGTCCACTGCCCACAAAGTCCCAAACAGCGCACCAAGCGCAGCCCAGGCGGCTTGGGAGGCCGATCAGGCATCCAGGAACGGCATCACCATCATCGAGCGCAGCACCCGAAACATTAATGCCTTGGCCAATTAGGTCAGCAACGCCGTAAAGAGGTCGAAGCCTTAGCGGCCAATAGCGAGTAGATCGGTTCGGTGCTGGAGGTGATCCGAAGCATCGCCTAGCGAACCAATCTGTTGGCACTCAATGCCGCGATCGAAGCGGCGGGGGCCGGAGGAACGCGGTCGGGGTTTTGAGGGGGTTGCGTTTGACGTAAGCAATCTTGCCAAGAGAACCCATGGTTCGGCCGAGGAGATCCGTCAGGTGATCGAGGACACCCACACCCATATTCGTGGCTTGCTGGCGACCATGCGCTCAAGCGAGACACAGGCCCAGGGCAACGCCAGGCAGATCCATCAGGCGGTGGCGGCGCTCGGCCGGATCAGCGATGCAGTGACCGTATTCAGTGATATGAACCTGCAGATCGCCGGTGCGGCAGAGGAACAAAGCGCGGTAGCCGAGGAGATCAATCGCAACGTCTCGACCATTCGCGGTCGGAGCGAAAGGAAGACTAAACGGGCCGCCTAATCGGCCCAGATCAGCAACCAGCTCAATGCAAGGGCTAACAATCAGATGAAACTGATGGATCAATTCCGTGTGTAGAATGCCGCGGTTATCAGCTTCTCTGCGAGGCCAGACGCGCCAACAACTCGGCCGCCGAGCCGGCAATCAAGTTACACAGGTAGCTCTGCTGGAACGCGCGGAACCGATCGCTGCGCCCAACTAGGCCCATCCTGCCAAGGATCCGCTGTTTGTCATCTAAGATCGGCGTGACGCCCGTGCGTCCCAGGTGCAGCTTCCGATAATACAGTGGTTACACAAAATGCTTGCCTAGCTCCTACTCGGTCTGATCTTCCTGCATGCCATCGGCGCTCTCAAGCCCAGGTTCTCTGACCAAGACTCTGGAAAATGACATTCTCCGCCGCCTGTTTTGGCGCTGCGGGGAGGGAGACGTCAAAGCGCGCAATGACACATTGCATAATTACTCAATGATGGAAAGTAGCTATGTAACATTACGACCGGATTGAATCCTAAACGTGAAATGTACAGGGACCTACGGCGTCGGCCTTGCAACTATCAACATCTACCAGCCGCGGGAAGCGTTTGCAGGCTTTGCCAACGCTCCATTCTGCTTCTCGACAGAATCTCCTAGCAAGGGTAACCAGGAAATGCATAACTGAATGCTTGCTAATAATTAATGCCTATATAAATTTTACTGATTTCCTCTTGCACACAATCCTTTGTCGATGATATCCATGCGCCCCTAGTCCAAGGGCGCCAACCGAGCGGTTTCGGGATCGTTGAGCTCCGACTTGTAGAACGCTCTAATAAGGCTTTAGAAAGATAAGGTTTAAATCAGCGAATCCGCTAACAATAGGCTTAAGGGAAGAAACTTAAGATGAACGGACGTCATTCTGATCCGCGCGCTAAAATTTTTTACAAGCCCATTGAGGCAGCCCTGCTTTGGTGCGAGCTTACTCAGTTTGAAGCACAGATTCTCGCAGCTAACGAAGATTCACCTTTCAAACTAGCCAAGCTATTTCCACAATGGCCATGCCTACATTCCAACCTTGAAAGAATCGTGGACGCCATTCAATGCAGAGAATTACCGTATGGGCAACTAGGGATTCCCGTTCCGATGGGAACGCCGGTCGAATGCTCCCTAATGACGATCAGACATACCGATCTCAGATATTGGATGAAACGTTATTATCCTAATCAAAGACCTCGATTTTTGTTTGAGCACAGTGAATCTAAGCGACTTGTCAGGATCGATTCGTTTCTGGCTTTGCAAGCAGACAGAGAAGCCCTTCAACTACGACTAAATAAGGTAGAGGCCGACTACCAAGAGCTCTTGTCAAACCTCCAATCCATTGGACTTGAACGAGACGAGTTGAAACAACTTCTCCAATCTAGGGGAACGGTAAGCCGGCGCAGCGAATTCACCTTCCTGCGTATCATAGGCGCTTTGATAGGTTTGATGCTCGAGCGATCCCCCTCAGGAAAACCTTTCTCAGTTTTTAACAGCCAAGCCTCGATCGTCGCAGCGTTGCTCGCCCACTATGAAAACGTCCCCGGCATAACCAAACGCACCTTGGACGAAAAATTTGCTGCGGCAAAGCGTAGCTTAAATACACAGTGAGAGTCATTGCACTGCAACCCCTCTGATTGCAGTGCAATGACTCTCTCCCATTTCTGCTATTCAATTCAGGTCACTTCCCACTACGCGCCGATCAACGCCAGGAGTGACCAGCATGTCTAGCCAATCCTCACCCGCCGCTGAACAACCTCAACCACATCTCGAACGCCACATCATGCGGCGTGACGAAGTGGAGCGGAAAACCGGCTTCAAGCGTGCGCACATCTACAACTTGATGAAGGAAGGTAAATTCCCCCAAGCTAAACGCATTGGATTGCGTGCCGTCGGCTGGGACTCGCTGGAGATCGAACAGTGGATCACTGAGCGTTTGGCGCAGCAGGTCTGATGCCATGCGCGTGGTATCGGTGGTGTCCACCAAAGGTGGGGTAGGCAAAACCACACTAGCTGCCAATCTCGGCGGTCTGTTGGCTGATGCTGGCCTACGCGTCCTGCTGCTCGATCTGGATAGCCAACCCACCCTCTCCAGCTATTACGCCTTGAACCACGAGGCTATCGCCGGTGCGTACGAACTCATCGCGCTCAACCAGACAGATCATGCGCAGATAATTTCCACAACGATGGTCATCGGTCTCGACCTGATCCTCTCCAACGACGATCAAGGTCGACTGACCACTTTGTTGCTGCACGCCCCTGACGGGCGATTACGACTGCGCAATGTGCTCGACCATTTCCGCCCCAGTTATGACCTCCTGTTGATCGACACCCAAGGTGCACGTAGCGTGCTGCTGGAAATGGCCATCCTGGCCTCCGATCTCGCCCTTTCTCCCATTACGCCGGAAATGCTCGCCGCCCGCGAACTGCATCGCGGCACCTTGAAGCTGCTCAACGACCTCGAACCATTCCGTCACTTGGGCATTGCGCCGCCGCCGTTACGACTGTTGCTGAACCAGGTCAATAGCGTACGTGTAGACACACAAATGATCAGCCGAGGCCTGCGTGAGAGCTTCGCTGGGAATACCAGTATCTCCGTTCTAGACACCATAGTTCCAGACCGAGTGGCGTACCTCAATGCCGCGTCCCTTGGTGTACCGGTTCACCGAATCGATACGCGCTGCTCAGGTGGTGGACGCTCGCCATCTGCGCTGAAAACCATGCAAGCAATCGCTACCGAGTTGTTTCCGGAATGGGGCGACGCGATTTGTATGGTGAGCAGGTGCGTGGAGGTGCAGTGAGGCGAAACACCGGCTGGCATTTCTCGCCACGGTATTTTATCGACCTTGATGCCAACAGCGTTTGGCAAGGAGTTTTTTGATGTTGGACCAGCTTCCGATCATCGTTCAACCATCCATTCACCCCCGCCGTCCACCTAGCGAGGAGTACTGCACCGTGGTCTTTCGCTTGCAGGGTGGACACTCGGCTATGGGTTGGTTTCTCGCAGAACTGGCCCGACATTTCGAAGGTTCGGGCGCTGCCGAGATCGTTAAATTCGAACTCGGTGACCATTCGCGTAACCGGCGTTAACTGAGGCTTTTACAATGAAGAAGCTCAGTCAAGAGGAGATCACCGACAAATTGCACCAGGACCATTTTTCTCGGGGTCCAGAATTGGAGGGACTGTCCGATCCGGTCATCGACACCCCCATGCTGGTCACGCTGGAGCAACTGCGGCCCTACGAACACAACCCACGCTTCATCCGCAATCCACTTTATGAGGATATAAAAGCCTCGATCCGTGAACGCGGGCTGGATCAACCGCCGCCGATTACCCGTCGCCCGGGGGAAACCTATTTCATCATCCGCAACGGCGGTAATACGCGATTGGCGATTCTCGGCGAGCTATGGCAGGAAACGCACGATGAGCGCTTCTTTCGCATTCATTGCCTGTTCCGACCCTGGACCGATGAAATCAGCGCCCTGCTCGGCCATCTCGCTGAGAGCGATCTGCACGGCCAACTCACCTTCATCGAACGTGCTCTGGCTGTAGCCAAACTCAAGACCATGCTCGCCCCTGATGGAGCAACACTCTCGCAACGAGAGCTGGCACGACGTCTTACCGCTGGGGGCTACCCCGTTTCGCAGTCGCACATCAGTCGGATGCTGGACACCCTCGAACATTTTCTACCCGCCATTCCACAAACCCTATATGCCGGGTTGGGGAAACCAAAAATTGAACGCCTGATTGGTCTACGTAGCCAGGCTGAACGAACCTGGAATCGTTATCCGAACGACGCCATTGCGTTCACCGAGTTTTGGCTCGACACCTTAGGGCAATTTGATGCCGACCCAGAGTCCTTCAACCTTGAGCAAATCCAGGATGAACTGCTCGAACGCATGAGCCGCTTACTCGGCCAGTCCTACCGCATGTTGGCCCTTGAGCTGGGCGATACCCACCGGATTATCCGGGCGCCCGACGTTGTCGTCACGCCCCCGGAGAGCAACCCTCTGCCGAGCGTCAATGAGCCCGCGGCCGAGCCTCCCCCCTCCGAGCCGCATTCCAAATCAGCTGAAACCAAGACCCCGGCCGAAACAGAGCGAGAGGAGCAGCTCACGCTGCCCGAAACGAATGTCGCATCAGCAGTCAGCCCTCCGTCACGTGTCCAGCAGATCCGCGAACAGATTGGTCGCGCCACTGCCGCCGAACCAACACAGATCGTCGCAACCTGCCCGATCGACGACATTTGGATCATCGCACCAGCACTGGATACCCCCGAACAACTGCGTTCAGCCATTGCCGGCCTGGCTCGGGAAATGGCGGCATATGCCGGACATCCCGAGAGCATCATCGACCAGAAAAATGGTCTGGGCTTTGCCCTGAACATCGAGCAACTTAATCTTGCTGCGCCTCGTGCGGCCGGCGTTCACCTATTGCTATTGGCCCTGCTGCGTGCCCAAGACGAAGTGAACTGGGAGGATCGCAAGCAATTGCCCTCAGCCCTGTTCGGGCAACTGCTATTGGGGGTCTATCAACTCCCGCTGACAAACCGTCCCGTCGTGGATGTAGGACTGGAGCGACTGCCCGACTATCTGTTAATCAAACTGTATCGCCTCATTCGCTTAGCCCGGCGCCTGATCGACTTAACGCTTACCCATGAAGACGATTCACCAAGGGAGCTGCCATGAACCTGTCCTTCAATGTGCTCAACCAGGCCATGCTGACCCAGGTCCTTCACGAGTTGCGCCTGGGTAATCTGCAACGCTGCAAAGCACTCGGACTGGGTGAAGAGGACATCTACCTGTTGCAATCATTACCGCCGACCACACTGGCACGCCTGGCCCATGCCACCGTCCCCTGGGTTGAGGTCAAGATTGATTCGCCGGTATTGCATCGGTTGATCGATCAGGCTGAACGTGACGAACAGAACGAGCGCCTGATCAACCGAGCGCTCAAGCTCGGTGCCAGCAGTACAATCATGTATCAGTGCTTCGGCTTGGCGCATTCGGAAACTGCGCTGCGCCGGCGTCTGCTCAAGATAGAAACCCGAAAGGGCCGCCCTCAGAACTTGAGCGAAGCGCAGGAACATGCGCTTTGGCAGCGTTGGTGCCAGCTACGCGCTGAGGACGGTACTGAGGATCAGCTCGACGCCATGATGATGTTGGCAGAGGAGCAACAGATCAGCTTGACCATCGTTTGGCAGCAAATCGACCATTACAGCAAGAGAGCATGAACACTGCCCCGTCCGGTCGCTGGCAACGTGTCCTGCAGCAATGCACCCAGCAGCTGAGTGAACGCTGGCCCGCGCGCCCTACCACGGAACCGCCCTCCAACCAGGCTCTTCAGGCTGGCTTTTTGTTCAGTGGCCAATCACACGAAGTCGTGCCGCGTCGCTTGCTGCTGGATTGTCGGCTGACGCCATTGGAGCGTAATGCATGGCAAGTATTTCGGCTCATGCTGCAAGGCCAGGGTGTGGTCACACCGCGCTATGAAGATCTGCAACCTTACCTGTCGAGCGTACCCTACGGTGCGTCAGCCTCCCGTGAAACCATCGCTCGCGTCTTGACGATGCTCAGGCTGACGCGCTGGCTCAGTTTGGTGAGTCGTGGCCGCGATCATCTCAGCGGGCGCCTACAAGGTTCTCTGTACGTCCTGCACGATGAGCCGTTAACCCCCGCCGAAGCCATGGAGTTGGACCAGGATTACCTGGAGCTCGCCGGACACGCCCTCGATCATGCAACCAAGGCGGTGCGAATTGTCGCTCAGCATGTTTTGGAAGAAATTCGTCAGGACACCGATATCGATTTGGGCCGACTCCCCACCCGGCTCGACAGTTGGAGCGACCATTGGGCACAACAAGGATTGGATAAGGCGCCCGATGAAGCGTTACGCGATTCCGAACTGGGTGGCGATCACCGCGTTCGGAATCGTGCGGGACTCCGTTCGGATTCCGAACCGGGTCTGAACGCCCATGTTTCCGGCACCGTTCGGAATCCGCCCCCCGCCTGTACTGTATTAAAGGAAAGTATACGTACCGTACCGCGCGCGACCCCAGCAGTGGATAACCTGCACTGGCCTGATCCACTGCACCTGAGTCCGAGCGAGCGGCAGGCCGTCACCATGACGCTGAACAAGCTTAAACCAGCGGATCGGCAGGCAGTGCTCAACGAAGCAGGCGCGCGATGTGCGGCAGGCAGCGTCCGCAAACCGGCGGCATATCTGATGGGGCTTATTCAGCGAGCGCTGAAAGGCGATTTTCGCCCTTGGGCCGGTCAGGCTGAATCATTACCCATTGCTGAACCGCCCCCCTCCCCCCCACGCTCACCTAGAAAACAGGGCGAACCGGCCTCTGCCCTCGCCCAAGCGTGCCTGAATGAACTGCGCCAGCTACGTGGCAAACGCCCTGGACGTCTGTAGATTTGATGCCACTGGCATCAGTTTCGAGCATCTAAAAAATCAACCGTCTCGAACCAAACCGAACAGTCCGCATTCAGCTTTTCGGCTGTCCTTGACCATCATCTGTCGCAACGTTCCCGTCCAAGCCTATGCGAGGACGACACCGTGGCCGATCACTATCAGTTCAACCTGGGCTCATTACGCAGCAGCATCTCCCTGACACTGCATACCCACCACGCCGCCCGAATCTGGCAAGGTCGAACCGCACGCGAAGGCGTCCACTCGATCATGGGCATGGCGGGCTACATCAGCGTCACTAACCTGATCAAACAAGCCGCAGCGCAGGACGATCCTTATGCCGACTGGGCGATCGTTCAGCTCGAAGAAAAATTGATGCTGGCCAAGGCTGGGATGCTGGAACTGACCCAGCAGTTGGACCGGATCAGACAAGAGCTGCCGACGCAGATCGACATGAGCGATAACCTCAACATCCATCCCGTCACCTTGCCGTTGTACATCGGCAGCCAACTGGGCTTCCTCGCCGTTTACCTGCTGACTGACTACGACACCTTGGTGCGACATACCCTGTTGGCCCATCACACCGCCTTGATCGGTCGCCGAGACATGGAAGCTTGGATCGACGACGGTGCCCACCTGCTGCGTAGCCTGTTCGGCCAGGCCCAGCGCTATCGGCATGCTGGCGTCACCCGTGAAGACATGGCGGCGAACAACGCTCGTGCTCTAGCGGCCATGGAGAAGTTTGGATTACCCCCTATGGACATCCTTGAGGGGCATCGCCGCTCCCAGTTCGCGCCACCCATCGTTCGTCGTGGTGCTGTGGCGGTGGATGACGCTGACGCGTTGGCGGAGAACGCGGTAGAGCCATCTGCGACAGTAGACGAGCCGGAGGACGAAGCATGAAGCCCATTATCTCGACTCAGCCAATCCCCCTCGAAACACTCACACCGGATTCCTATCGACAGCTCGAACACGCTGCCTCCCTAAAAGGCCTTTTAAAACCTTTTAAGGGTAAGGGGGAGCTGGAATACCTGGCGCAGGTGGCGAGGGAAACCGAAGTGCAGTTACGTCGTCTGATGGAGGCTGTGGCGCAGCAGGCCGGACAACCGCCTTACTCGCTGCTGGATATTCGATTGGTGCTGCAGAACACCAGTGCGCGCAGCACCTTTTTGCGATGGCGCACCCGTGACTTCGCCCGTATGGGCGTTGCGGTCTGGGAACGCCAGGCCTCCAACAAGGCCTTGCCGCAAACCGTACGCGAGGCATTGCACCGTTTCGAATGCGAGCGCATTGCACTGAACTTGCAGATGAGTGTGGTGCATTCGCTCTACCGTCAGGCTTCAACCTGCGCGATCAAAATGGCCAGCGCCGAACGGCTGCTGCGCCATTTCACACCAGCAGCGGAGATATCACGATGAGTACTTTTTTCGTCGGCGAAGGCAACATCGGCAGTGCGCCAGAGTTCCAGGAGTTCCCGTCAGGCAATGACGAGCCACGGCGTTTGCTGCGCCTGAATGTGTACTTCGACAACCCCGTGCCACGCGATGGCAGCTATGAGGATCGAGGCGGCTATTGGGCGCCGGTCGAGCTCTGGCACCGCGAGGCTGAACACTGGAGCACGCTGTACCAGAAAGGCATGCGCGTGTTGGTAGAGGGCCGCACCGTGCGCGATGAGTGGGAGGACAGTGAAGACAATGCCCGGGTCACCTTCAAGATCGAGGCGCGTCGTGTCGGCATCCTGCCTCATCGCGTGCAGAACGTGGCCATGCGGGAGCGCTCAAGTGAATCAGCCTCGTCTGCGGCTCCCGTCGGGCAGGCTACAGACCAGGCCAGCTCGCCTGCGTCGAAGTCCAAAAAGCGCAGAGGGCAGCCACCATCGGCATGACGGGCTTGAGGCATAAAAATTGCGCATTTGCGCGAAGTTCCTGGCCTGTCATTACTCGCTGCTCGTGAAGCACTGTCGTCCACATGACTGCAACCTAGCAGCCTCGCCCCCATTCAAGACTGCCCTCACCGACTAATATGAGAGACCTGTCATTCAGGTTTCTCATAGCTCGCCATTGCTGTTTCCAACAACGCTGCTGCGAACTCAACCCGGAGCAGTTCTATGCGTCTCTTTCTCTGCGAGAAACCCTCCCAAGGTCGTGACATCGCCAAGGTTCTCGGAGCCAGCCGACGTGGCGATGGTTGCTTGATTGGTCCCGAGACAACCGTCACCTGGTGTATCGGTCACCTGCTGGAAACGGCCCCACCTGAAGCCTATGGCGATCAGTACAAAACCTGGTCGTTGGATCATCTACCGATCATTCCCGCGCAGTGGAGAGTTGAGGTCAAACCCAAGACTGTCGCGCAGTTCAAAATCATCAAACACCTGCTCAGCGAAGCTACCACCGTCGTCATCGCCACCGACGCCGATCGCGAAGGTGAAATGATTGCCCGCGAGTTACTAGAGCTCTGCAACTACCGTGGTTCTGTTGAGCGCCTCTGGTTATCCGCACTCAACGAGGCGTCGATTCGCAAAGCACTGTCCTCGCTGAAGTCTAGTCAGGAGACCTTCCCGCTCTATCACTCAGCCCTCGCCCGCAGCCGCGCCGATTGGCTGATTGGTATGAACCTCAGTCGTTTGTTTACCCTCCTAGGACGACGGGCGGGCTATGACGGCGTGCTGTCGGTTGGACGCGTCCAAACACCCACTTTGCGCTTGGTGGTTGAACGAGACCGCGCGATTGCCAGCTTCGTCTCTGTGCCGTACTGGGTGGTGGATGTGCATCTGTCTTCAATGGGGCAACCCTTCATCGCGTCCTGGATACCGCCAAGCTCAGGACGTGACGAAGCCGGTCGCTGCCTGCAGCAGGCGCTTGCCAGTCAGACCGTCCAAGCGATTTCTAGCAGCAAGACCGCCACAGTAGTCTCGCTGCAGACTGAGTATTTGCGCGAAGCGCCACCCCTGCCTTTCGACCTGAGCACACTGCAAGAAGTCTGTTCACGCAAGTTGGGACTCGGCGCTCAGGAAACGCTGAACATCGCCCAAACCTTGTATGAAACCCACAAAGCCACCAGCTATCCGCGCAGCGATTGCCGTTATTTGCCAGAGAGCATGTTCAACGAGGTAGCCGCGGTATTCGATGCCCTGCTCAGAATGGATCCCGCGTTACGCCCAGCGCTCGGAAGCATCGATCGATCATTGCGCTCACGAGCATGGAACGATGCCAAGATCACCGCGCACCACGCCATCATCCCCACCACCGAGCCGGCGAACCTTGAGCGGATGTCAGAACAAGAGCGCCAAGTCTACGAACTGATTCGTAGCCACTACCTCGCGCAATTCCTGCCGCATCACGAGTTTGATCGAACCGAGGTCGAACTGGAGTGCGGCGCCGAGCGTTTGTCTGCTGTTGGCAAACAGATCCTCGTCCAAGGCTGGAAAGGCTTACTCTCCGACAACGCCGAAGACGATGAACCCAGTCAAAAATCCCAGGTGTTGCCCGTCCTACAGCAGGGAACGCGGTGCGCAGTGGACAACGTCGAACTCAAATCCATGCGCACAGCTGCGCCCAAACCGCTCACCGAGGGTGATCTTATCAAGGCGATGAAAAATGTGGCCAAGCTGGTCAACGAACCACGCCTGAAACAGAAACTTCGGGACACAACCGGTATCGGCACCGAAGCCACGCGAGCCGGCATTATCAAGGGGTTGATTGATCGCGGTTACTTGTTGAAGAAAAAACGTGCATTAACGGCCTCCGCAGCGGCCCATACCCTAATCGAAGCGGTACCCGCAGCAGTCGCGGATCCGGGTATAACAGCGATCTGGGAGCAAGCTCTGGATGAAATCGAAGCGGGACGTCTGACCTTGGATGCATTCGTTGCCAAGCAGGCGCACTGGATTACGCAGTTGATCTCAAACAGCGGAGCACTCACCTTGTCAGTACCGGTCGAAGCCGGGCCTGTCTGCCCCATTTGCAACGCCTCAATGCTTAGGAGGAAGGGAAAATCAGGACCGTTCTGGTCATGTTCCCACTACCCGGACTGCAAAGGCACTGTGCCGATCAGCAAAGGTATACGTCGTCCATGAGGCACCATTGGCGCTCACATGAACCTCGGGGGTGCTGTCAGTGCATCATCAACGGCGCCTGATCCTTCTCCAAGTCGTCTAGCGGTTGTCCGATTTCACGGGCCAAGGCGATGCCTGTCGCGATCCATATCTGCCCCAGTTCATTGAACGCTTTCAGGTTAGCAGGATCTTCGTTTAGCCAATGAACGAGGCTGTCGAGATGTTCGGGGCTATCAGGGCAGTCATGGATCTTGATGAACAGCTCCAGCGTTCGATCCCAGATCAGATCCATGTCGTTCTCGTGCTGCTCATCCATGCTCAACTTTCCTCCATTTGGTCCTATCAGACCGCTCAGTCTCACTGGTCACTACGGGCTCTAATTCCTGGAGGAACAGATGTCACGTCGCGACAAACAGGTAATTCAGTCAATATAACAACCCTATAAGTCGATACTCAACCGTTAAGGATGTTCATGTCAATGGGTCTTTGCTCAACCATTCGGGTTGAATTGGAGAGCTCATCACTTGGCACATAAACATCCAACCCAAGCCCAAATCGGGCGCATGATCGCGAAGCACCGCACCCAGCGTAATCTGACCCAGGAAGAGGTGGCTGAACGCCTGGGGATCGGCAGCGAAGCCATTTCGCGCCTTGAGCGGGGGGTGGTGGAGCTTTCCGTGGTCAAGCTGATGCAACTGGCGGACATCTTCGACTGCCGGATGGATGAACTGCTGACGGAGTCGAGCAATCGCCCCAACGACCAGGGACAGATGATCGCGGGCCTGCTGAACGGCCTTCATGAAAGTGACCGTGCCTTTATCCTAACGACCATCGAACAGCTGGCCGCTCATCTCAGTAGCAAATAACCTCTCAGCACACTGGCTTGACGTCGTCCCACCCCCTCTGCTGTAGTGCCTCAGGATCATCGCCAACGGCGACCCAAGACCGATTCGCTCCGGGTAGCTCGGTCGGACTCCTTGAGTTCGGAGCCTTCTCTTCTGCGGAATTCCACTCCCGCTTTGTGCTCGACCGGATCAATGTGGCGGATGACCACTGTTGCCTCTGCCAGGTAGCAGCGGTCATCCGCTACGGCGATCGCATTCAGTCCCGGAGCCCGCCGGGGAAACACTGGGCACCCTTTGTGCGCGGATGCGTGCCAGCATGTTCCGACCCAAGCCACGACAAGGGCCGGGTGGCGAATCGAGATGCCGTTAAACGAGTTTGCGAGGAGCTTGTCGACTGCGTAAGTTCGCCAAAGGTGGTTTTCCTGTTCCTCGCCTGGCGCCCCGCCAGGCCCACTCTTCACTTTTTTCCGTCCAGTCATTGCCACTGAATTCCGGCCTAAAAAAATCGGCTTACGGCGTCTTGACGCTCCCCTTTGACAGGCTTATACAAAGGGCGTGGTTCGCTGTCGTTGACAGCCCAGCCCAGGTAGCTTGAACCTTCAAGGCTACGCCACGCTCGTGGTGGTTTACCCAAGCGCGATCAGCATTCGGAGGCTCGCACGATTACCGCTTCAGCGGTGATGAATGCCTACTACCCTAGGTCCGCAGATCTGCCGCGGATTTTTTCTCTGCTGTCCCCCTATTCTCCAGGCGCATCGATCTGATGGTCATCGGCTTGCCGGTGACGAGTCGTTCATCGTGCGCCTTCATTTTACCCACCCTGACGGGGCTCACTTCCCCGTCAGGGGTTGTGCGTCGCCGTTTTCCCTTGAAACAGGAGAACCACCATGGCCCACGCCAACCAATCCCAAGAAGCGACTACTTATTTCAATCTGCACACCGTCGGTATCGGCTACCTCAACCGTGTTCGTGAAGTACAAGTCCGTCGCGGCCAGCCGTTCATGGCCTGCGATATTGCGGCTCTGCATGGCGCCACTGATGCAGTCGAGTACACCCGCTTCGACTGCAAGGTCGCGGGAGGCGAAGCTGAACGCTTAGTACGTCTCTATAAGAACGCCGTCGAAGCCGAGAAAAAGGTCTTGCTGTCGTTCCGTATCGGCGACCTGTGGATCAATCCATTTCTCTATGAGAAAGGCGATAAACAAGGTCAACCGGGCGCCAGCCTGAAAGGTCGTCTGCTGTTCATCGACTGGATCAAGGTCAACGGCGTATTCGAGTACAAAGCGCCCGCCAGGCAGGAGGCAACAGCACCTGCTGAGCCAGCGCCAAACAGTGTGCCATCCCCAACGTCGGCTGATGCCGAAGCTGAGGATACCGACAACCCAACAGAGACCAGGATCAAACCTGAATCTGCACCCACTCCCCGCACGGCCCGCCGTGTTGCCACACGTACTGTTCAGTCCGCCTGAACAATCCACGATGTTTACATCAAGGCGCTCAATCGAGCGCCTTTTCTTCAACCAGCACAGGAGAGCCCATATGGAATCCTTCTGACTTTGCGACGATTGCATGTTTGCTGCGGCTTACGAGGACTACAGCACGTTATCGCTCTACTACACGACGATGAAATCGAGAAACGCATCGCCGGTCTCCATCGCAGGCTGGTTCGGCTAATGCCCATCAGTGCCGACTTCGACCCCGAAACTGGCCAGGGTATAAGAACTGCCTCTCCATTGCCCTGCGACGGTTGTGATTCACACCTGCACGGACAACGCCACCGATTCACTCGGCTGTAAACAACGCGTCACCGGGCAATGCCCGTGACTCTATATCCACCTCGGGGACAACACTCCCCCTCGGGTGTGTACCCCCGGATTGTTCCCTTCGGAGGTCCCCATGAGCACCCAACTCACCCTGATTGAAACATCGGATGTCGAGGCTGATCGTATCGCCCAGGAAAACCAGCTAATCGACGAAGCGCTGCACATTCTGGATCGTCGGCTGTTCACCCGCGGCCCCAACCTGACGTCACCTGACGCAGTGGCCTCATATCTGAAACTTCATCTTGCGCAACAAGAGCATGAAGTTTTTGGTGTGATTTTTCTCGATGCCCGCTATCGCGTTCTGGCGTTCGAGATCCTCTTTCACGGCAGCATCGATGGCGCCAGTGTTTATCCCCGCCAGGTCGTCAAGCGCTCCCTCGCACATAACGCAGCAGCCGCCATTGTTGTTCACAACCACCCCTCCGGTTGCACGGAACCCAGCCTGGCGGATCGCGCCTTGACCGCACGGTTGAAAGCGGCGTTGGACTTGATCGAAGTTCGTGTACTGGATCACTTCATCGTGGGTGAAGGTCGCCCACTTTCTCTTGCCGAATACGGCTGGCTTTAACCCTTACAGGCGCCTTCGGGCGCCTTGTTCATTTTCATCCTGGAGAAATACTCATGGACTCCACTACCCAAGCCCCAGCCATGCTGGGGGCCTCAAACCCATTCGTTCGCGGCTATGACAATCTATTTATTGAACGGCTGCTGCAAATCACCTACGCGAACGACTGCCCTCCCTGCTTTCGCTCCATACACGACTCACAAGCTCATCTACCCAACGATGCGCTGGAACTGTTCGCCTGCCTGTTCAACGACGACTTCGCTCTGATCAGCGAGGGTCAGGCCATTCCGGATGAATTGGATGAACACTGCCAGTCCACCGGGCTGGTGCGGCAAGTGATTTATGCCGTGACTAGCGAGATGCTCAACGAACGACATCATGTCGGTGACCTTTACTCCCTGGAAGAAGCCCAAGCCATGGTCCACCGTTTGAGCTTCGACACAGGACACTACAGTCGAGCCTGGGAGATCAGTACCGCACACCTGACTGACGAAGCACTGCGCCACTTGGCAAGCCGGGGTGGCAATGTCAACTCCAGGGCAACCGGACTGCTGTTTGAACCCTTTGCCCTACCAGACTGCAATGGCGTCGGGTGTAAGCTGATCGGCACGCCCTGGACCGACGATAACTTGGTGAAGATCGACGGCAATCCTTACTCTTCGCTGAGGCAAGAGCAGCTCGACGCCGGTACGCCAGAGGCCTTGGTCAACGTACTGTATCTGGCGGCATTGGCGGATGTGAGGTTGTTGATCTTCGACCCCGACGCTGCCGTCTTGGATGGGCTAGCCATTTTTGATGAGTAGCAATGCCTTCAGCGTTAATACGACTCGCCTTGAGTCAACTTTCTCACTGATTGGCTCCTTCACCTCATGTCAGGTTCTGCACTGAATCTGACATGAGGTTTTTTCCATGGAGCGTTTTTTCACGCCTGTCTGCCTGGTGGGCTTGCTGAGTGCCTGCACTGCGCAAATCCCAACCCCATTGCCGACTAATCCAGAGATTGACGGTGGCTCCAATCGGCCCCAGTTATCGAGGAACCCGGCCGACGAAAGCCATCCGTCAGAGCTCCGCTATGGCCGCTATACGCGGGTCAGTACCGAGCCCACGGCAGAGCAACGTGATCTTCTCGCTCAAATCATTGACGTGAGCATTCCGTCCAACCTGAATCCCTCGGTACAGGAGGCGATGCACTACGTGCTGCAGCGCTCGGGTTATTCGCTCTGCACTTCTGCCGAACCAGTAAAGATACTTTTCACCCGGCCTCTGCCCGCAGCTCATTACCGGCTCGGCCCGATCCCATTACGTAGCGCACTGCAGGTACTGGCTGGCCCCGCCTGGCAACTCACGACCGATGAGGTCAGCCGTTCGGTCTGCTTCGAACGGGAGAAAAATGACGCTGGCACCGTGCAGATCACACCAATCTCGTCCCATCAGTCGGAGGCACGCCCATGAAAGCCCCGACGTTTCAAACCCTCATTGTCGGCTCACTTTGCCTGGCGGTCTCCGGGCTGAGTGGTGGTTTGTATAACCAGTATCAACGCGTGACCGAGCTGGAAAATGCGAACACCCAACGCCTACAGGCCCTGGACACCCTGCAACGTGATTCAACCACTCTCATGGATGCACAGGAAAAGCTGCAGTACGCACTGAAAGACCTGAAGCAGATGGTCGATACCGGTGAACAACAGGCCAATTCCCTCAATCCGATGTTGGATCAATGGGCGCAAGAGATACAGGAGCTACGCGACGGCCTGGCAGACCGTGCCACCGAAGCCGACATGATCGCGCTACGCGCACGACTTGAGCACGTTGAGCAGCAACTCTTGGCCCCCAAGACCCAGCTATCACTCCCAGCACCGACGCCCTCCTCGGACAAGCCGAAAAAAGCCTCTCGCCCAAAACCTGCCCCGCTCTCGCCGCCATTCTCAGTGTTGGGTGTCGAATCTCGCGGTGGCGAGCACTTTCTGGCCGTATCACCTCCTGATAGTCGCTCGCTCAAGGATATCCGGTTGCTGCACAACGGCGAGCAGCTCGGCGCCTGGCAGCTGAAGGTGCTAGAGCCGAACGCGGCCATCTTCACGGTGCCCACTCAGCCAGACCAGACCGTGCAACTCCCTTGAGAGGCGATCATGAGCCGAGCGCTACTGTCTCCCGTCGTATGTCTCGTTTCATTGCTTAGCACGGGCGCAGCGATGGGCAACCCTGTCACGACACCCTCGCGGGCCCAGGACACACAGTCCACTTCGCTGGGGCGCTCGCACTCTGAACAGGCGGCAAGCTGGGGGCTCACGGAGCAGGAGTGGACACGCTTCGAACAGATCCAAGCCGGCCCGCGTGGTTTCTGGAGCCCGAACCTCGATCCACTGACTGCGCTCGGCGTCGAGGCAGAGACCGACCAAGAGCGCCAGCGCTATGCCGAATTGCAGGTGGCGTTGGAAGCCAAACGCGCCGAGCGCGAGTTGGCTTACCAAAACGCTTACACCGCGGCTTGGGCCAAGCTGTTTCCTGGGCTGTTGCCGATTCAGGGTATGGCATCCCCGCCCGCTGCTAGCTCACCGGTAGAGCCGCGCCGTGCTCTGTTTGTCGAAGACCATTGCCCTGCGTGCACCGCTGAAGCGCAGCGTCTGCAAAGCAGTGATACAGCGTTCGATATCTACCTGGTGGGTAGCCAAGGTGAGGATGAACATGTCCGTGGCTGGGCGCGGCAAGCAGGCATTGATGCGAGCAAGGTCCAACACCGGCAAATCACCCTGAACCATGATCGCGGGCGCTGGTTCAGCCTGGGAGCCCCGGGACCGTTACCCGTCACATTTCAGCAGGTGAACGGACAATGGCAACGTCTCGATTGATTGCTATTGCGCTCCTGCTGACGGTGCACGCCGTCCGGGCAGACGAACTTCCGCCTCCGGCTTATCAACTGGCAGCGCATGACACCAACGTCCCTTCCACGGTGTTGTTCGCGATAGCCCTGCAGGAGAGTGGCGCCCGCCTCCGTGGTCGACTGCTGCCCTGGCCCTGGACGCTGAATATTGCCGGTAGCCCTTACCGTTTCGCCAATCGTCAGACCGCCTGTCACGCCTTGCTTCAGGCGCTTGCTCGGTATGACGCCAAGCGGGTCGATGCCGGGCTTGGGCAAATCAACCTGGGTTATCACGGACAGCATTTTTCCAGTCCCTGCGAAGCCCTCGAACCCTACCGCAATCTGGCCGTAACTGCCGCGCTGCTGCAAGAGCATCACGCCGTCACCGGTGATTGGGTGTCAGCTGCTGGCCGATATCACCGCCCGGCAGGAGGAACGCCGGCCGCACGTTACCGCGCCGGCTTTTCTCGACAACTCGAACGACTGCAGGTTTCCTATAAACAGGGCACACCACCATGAAGCGAATTCCCAGCGCGTATTACTTCGCCGTGCTCTTGGCTGCGCTCGCCCAGCCGGGACTGTCGTTTGCAGAAGTTCAGCCTGGCGGTTTCACCCGCCCCCAGTTTGAAGCTTCCAGGCCGCCAATAAACAACAAGACCCAGCCTGCTCGGGCCATACATGCAGACCTATCTGCATTTGCCGATGAAACCTGGATACTGCCCGTGCGCAGCTCCCACTTGAGCCCAGGCCAAATCACAACTCGCACCCTGGACATGCCGGGCTTGCAGCCATTTTTCCTTGTCGGGGAGGATCCCCAATCGTTGGTTTGGCTGCATCAGCGTGCGACTGAACTGCAAGAAACGGGGGCGGCCGGCCTCGCCGTCGAAGTGACCGATACTGAAGCCCTGGCCCGAATTCGAGCAGCCGCGCCGGGCATCACCATCCTGCCGGTCAACGGCAACGACATCGCCTCTCGCCTGAAAATTGAGCACTACCCTGTCTTAATCACAGCCACCTCACTGGAACAGTGAGTCTGGGTCATGGCCGAGCATGCGATGGAGTCCAAGCTCCGGCCCGCAGTCGAGCTGTATACCGTGGCGATCTGCGTCGCCGCGGCGGTGTTATGCGTGTATTCGCCCTGGGCCGTGGCCCTATCACCCGAGATCGGTCTGATTGCGGCGCTGGCCTATGCCCTGTTCGGTTTGATGCGCCTGCGACAAGCCTGGGAGGTGTTGCGCTATCGGCGCAATATCCGCCGGCTGCCTCGCTACGAGCTGACCAGCCGGCAGATTCCGGTGAGCCGCAAACGTCTGTTCATGGGCCGAGGCTTTCGCTGGACCCGCCTGCACACCCAGCGCTTGGTCGAGGCCCAGGATCCGGCCGTCGCTCACTACGTCGACCAACCGACCCGTTACCGCCTGGCACGTGGACTCGAACGTCGCCTAGAACATGCACCGTTTCCGCTCTCGACACTGGCCCTTGTCACGGCCTGGGACAGCGCCTTTAATCCGCTGCGCCCTTTACCCCCAGTCGGTGGCTCACCGCTGTTGCATGGGGTTGAGCCCGACGAAACGGAAGTCAGTCTGCCGCTGAGTGAACGAGTCGGACATACCCTGGTGCTGGGCACGACCCGTGTTGGCAAGACGCGGCTCGCCGAGGTGTACATCACCCAAGACATCCATCGCGTTGAACACGAGGTGGTGATCGTCTTCGATCCGAAGGGCGACGCCGATTTGCTCAAACGCATGTACGTCGAAGCCAAACGTGCAGGTCGAGAAAAGGAGTTCTATGTTTTCCATCTAGGCTGGCCGGAGATCTCCGCCCGCTACAACGCCGTGGGACGTTTCGGGCGCATCTCGGAAGTGGCGTCGCGCATCGCTGGGCAGCTCAGTGGTGAAGGTAACTCGGCGGCGTTTCGCGAGTTCGCCTGGCGTTTCGTCAACATCATCGCCCGCGCCCTAATCGAGTTGGGCCGACGTCCGGACTACCTGCAAATTCAGCGACATGTGGTCAACATCGACGCGCTGTTCATAGAATACGCCCAGCAGTTTTTCGCCAAGACCGACCCAAAAGCGTGGGAAGTGATTGTCCAGCTTGAAGGCAAGCTGACCGAAAAGAATATTCCCCGGCATATGGTCGGGCGCGAAAAGCGCGTGGTGGCCATCGAGCAGTACCTGGCGGTGAAACGGGTATTCGATCCGGTACTGGACGGACTGCGTTCGGCGGTACGCTACGACCGTACTTACTTCGACAAAATCGTGGCTTCGCTATTGCCGCTGCTGGAGAAACTCACCACCGGCAAGACCGCCCAGCTACTGGCCCCCAACTACACCGATCTGGATGATCCGCGGCCGATCTTCGACTGGATGCAAATCATCCGAAAGCGCGGCATCGTCTATGTCGGCCTGGATGCGCTGACCGATGCCGAGGTGGCTGCCGCCGTGGGCAATTCCATGTTCGCCGACTTGGTCTCGGTTGCGGGCCACATCTACAAACATGGCATTGACCACGGCCTGCCCGCAGGCAGCAGCAGTGAGAAGCTACCGATCAACCTGCACGCCGATGAGTTCAACGAGTTGATGGGCGACGAGTTCATCCCGCTGATAAACAAGGGAGGTGGCGCCGGCATTCAGGTGACGGCCTACACCCAGACCCTCAGCGACATCGAAGCGCGAATCGGTAACCGGGCCAAGGCCGGCCAGGTGATCGGCAATTTCAACACCCTGCAGATGCTACGCGTGCGTGAAACCGCTACCGCGGAGTTACTCACCCAGCAGTTACCCAAGGTCAACGTTCTGACCAAGACTCTGGTCTCGGGCGCTACAGACACCTCCGATCCTGAGGCCAATACAGACTTCACTTCGTCTTCGCAGGATCGCGTCAGCAGCACCAGTGTGCCACTGATCGAACCAGCGAATATCGTCAGTTTGCCCAAGGGGCAGATGTTCTCCTTCCAGGCCGGCGGCCAGCTCTGGAAAGTCCGCATGCCTTTGCCTAAGCCCTCCAACGACGATGCCATGCCCAAGGACCTGCAGGAGCTCACTCAGCGGATGCGAGCCACCTATAACGAACAAGCAGGGCAATGGTGGAGCGCAAGCGGAGGCGGCCCAACAATCAACTTCGATCTGGATCAGGTGGGGTAGCCCGCCCCGTTACAGGTTTTGATTCAGCAAACAGGTATTCGGCAGGCGCCGTGGCAGCATCAACTTAACGGTGCGCAATGGAGTAAAGGATGGCGACTTCCGTACAGAACACGCCGCCACAACCGATCCAGCGCCCGGGATTGATCGTCTCGGTTATTGGCTTGGTCTTACGCATTATCGGTTTGCTGATCGCCTCGTTGCTGTTCTCGATACTCATCGAGTACGCCGGTTTGCTGCTGTTCTGGGGCGATCAGGGTTGGCGGCACAGCCAAGCCATGTTGGCGAACGAACTGGGCTGGCTGAGTGAGCACTTCAAATCTTCTCTCATCCTCCAACAACCTGGACAGACGATTGTCCAGTGGCTGGATTTTCTCAATCAATGGTTATTGGTCAAGACTGGCTTCGCGGACTTCGCACGGCAGGCGCGGGTGTCGAGCCAGGGCAACGGCTTCTGGAGCTGGATCAACCAGCTCTACGTAAGCATCGAGGACTTCGTAATGGCCGCTGTGTATGTGGCCTTTACCTTCGTGGTGCGCCTGACCATTCTAGTCCTGGCAACACCACTATTTTTGTTGGCCATGCTCACTGGTTTTGTCGATGGTTTGATGCGCCGCGACCTGCGCAAGTTTGGAGCTGGGCGAGAAAGCAGTTTTGTTTATCACCGCGCTAAACGAGCAGTGATACCTCTGCTGATCGTGCCTTGGATAATTTACCTGTCCTTGCCCTTTTCGCTCAATCCTATGGTTGTATTTTTGCCTTGTGCCGTAATGCTTGGCATCACAGTAGCAATCACAGCAACGACATTTAAGAAATATCTCTGAAGATGGGTGCAGAAGTGGGACCAAGATTCGCACTGAGGATTCAGCATCCTCAGTAGCAAAGAAGGGCCCTTACAAAGCCCTGGTCAAATCGATCTTACTGAGTACGCCACGACTCTACAACGTCCGCGCCAAACTCGACTTTCCATTCTTTCAACTGCCGATGGTTACCTCCCTTGGTTTCGATCAGCTCACCAGAGTTCGGATTTTTGTAAATTTTCACATCGCGAGCTTTACGAGCTGGCTTTACAGGGGCTGCTCTCGATGCTGAGGAACGACGGCCAGCCTCTGGGTCCAGGATGCTAATGATGTTCTTCAAGCTGAAGCCGTACTCGCCAAGCAACGCCCGCAATTTACTTTCAAACTCCATTTCTTTTTTCAAGCCGGAATCACTTTTCATCGACTCAAGCTCTGCGAGCTGTTCGGCGAGTTGTTGCTCAAGCTTACGAAATTCAGCCAAACGAGACATATGAAAACTTCCTTCAGGTGAGAGTAATGAGAAACGAACATTCCAATGCTAAGCGATGATTCGCTCTTCGTCACCCATGCTGCCTTATGCATGAGCCGACCCACTCACTGCCTCATGAAAAACACATCGTTTTTGGACTGAGAGCTGTCTGAGCCTTCTTTTGCGCCGAATCGATTGCCGATGTATGTGTGAGTAAACCTATTCGGTTCTCCTCCGAAAAAGCGATACATCCTACCTCGCGTTTAATGCTGAATAATCCGCCCCCTGACTTGATTCTGCTCCCAGCTCCATACGGGATAGGATCATGTCGACTACCGTCTTTCGCTGCTTACTACTCTCGCTAGCTATCGTTCACGGCAGTAGCTATGCCGACTCGGCTCATGAGCAGGATCAACTCAGCCTTATCCAGCGGCAACTCGACACTCTCGAACGTCTTGCGACGCGAGCTAAGGTAGCCAGCACGGCTGAACCAGACGATCGCTATCGCTTCGACTATCCCCGCCTAGTTCAAGACATCCAGCGCATCCACCAAGGCGTGCGGAGTTACCTATCCCCGTCCCGTGCTCAGCCCCGCGACCCCGATGAGCTGGTCGGCGATTACCGCCTCGACACTCCGATTGCGGAGGCCTCGCCATGAGCATGACTGACGCTCAGATCGCAGCATTCCAAAACGCCACCGGCTTCGCACCGCAGAGCAGTTCGACGCTGTGGCTGTCCCTGGTTCTCGTTCTGGCGTTGCTCTGGTGCGCCTGGGTGATGTGGACGGCTTACCGGGGATGGGCGGCCGGCAGTGTGCGCTTCGGCGCCTTCGGTGGCAGCGCCATGCGCGTGCTGCTCGCATTGTTGGTCCTGATGTTCTTCACCCTTTCCTAATCCAGGAGATCGCCGTCATGCTCAAGTGCCTTGTCCCCCTGAAAAACAACATGCGTGATCGCGCGAGCCAGCGCTTGATTGGTCTGCTGCTGGTGCTCGGTCCAAGCCTGGCTTTTGCCGAACTTCCGACCATGGAAGCTCCTTCACGGGGTGAAGGCTCCGGGTTGATCGAGACGATCAAAAACTACGCCTACGACGGCGGCATCCTGCTTGGTCTGCTGATCGCTCTGCTCGCGTTTCTCGGCGTGGCCTGGCACTCCCTGACCGTCTATGCCGACGTGCAGAACCAGCGCAAGACCTGGAAGGACCTCGGCGCGGTGGTTGGTATCGGAGCGCTATTGGTGGTGATCATCATATGGTTCCTGACCAAGGCAGCCGCGATTCTGTGAGGTCGACATGAACGACAGTATCGAACGCCTTGCCGACGGCACCTTGGTCTTTCTGCCGGAGCGACTCAACCGTGACCCCGCTGTATTGCGCGGTTTGACCAATGATGAGATGTGGGTAGCACTCGGCATCGGCGCCGTCATTGGCCTTCTGCTGGGCGTTCCTCTGGCAATCGCCACCGCTTCCATTGCCGTCGCGCCCACCAGCATGATCGCGGGCATGGCGGTGGTGTTATTGGCCGGTGGCACGCTACTGCGTCGGGCCAAACGGGCCCGCCCCGAGACCTGGTTGTACCGCAAACTCGAATGGGTACTCGCCAGCCGTTGGCGCCTGGGGCGCGGAAGTTTGATTCTGCACTCCGGCGCCTGGACGGTTCGCCGTTCGCGTCGACTGCGCCCTGCCCTATCCCGGTGGCAGCCATGAGCCGATTTCGGAACAAGGTGGATGCCCAACAGGCCCACATCTTCAGCCTGCGTCTGGCGGTAATGATCCTTGCCCTGGTCTGTGCCGGGCTCTGGTACGGCTGGCGCTCGGCACCGACCGATCTGACCGTGCATGTCCCCCCGGATCTGCGCTCGGGCAGTACGCGTAAGTGGTGGGATATTCCCTCAGAGAATGTCTACGCCTTTGCCCTGTACATCTTTGGCCAACTCAACCGCTGGCCTTCGGATGGCGAGCAGGACTATCGCCGCGCCATCTATGGCTTGCAGTCCTACCTCACCCCCGCCTGCAAGGCCTTCCTCGATGGCGACTACGAGTACCGCAAGGCCGCCGGCGAGCTGCGCCAGCGGGTGCGTGGCGTCTACGAAATTTTGGGCCGAGGCTATAGCGAAGATCCGGAACTCAGGGTCAAGCAACTTGATCGCGACAGCTGGCTGGTCAGGCTCGACCTCAATGCCGATGAGTATTACGCCGCCGAGCCGGTGAAACGAGTGGTGGTGCGTTATCCATTGCGCGTGGTGCGATTCGACTTGGATCCCGAACGCAACAAGTGGGGTCTGGCACTGGACTGTTATCAGGGCACGCCGCAAAAAATTTCCCTGCCTGGAGGTGAGCCATGACGCGGATTTCTACCCTGGGGATCATCATCGCACTGATGCTATGGGGAGTTGCAGCGCAGGCCGTCGAGCTGATGCACTGGGAACGCCTTCCTCTTGCGGTCCCGCTGGTTATCAATCAGGAGCGAGTGGTCTTTGTCAATGAGGCTGTTCGAGTCGGTGTGCCCTCAACCCTGACGGGCAAGCTGCGCGTGCAATCAACCGGCGGCACGCTGTACTTGCGAGCGTCGGAAGCCATTGCTCCGACCCGCCTGCAACTGCAATCGGTCTCGACGGGAGAGATTATCCTCCTGGATATCGCGGCCACTCCTGGTGATCAACCGTTGGAGCCTGTGCGTATTCTCAAGAATGTTCCGGTGCAAGCTACCGAGGCTGAATCGAGCACCGTACCTGTTTCAGAACGTACACCGATCCCGGTCGCTTTGACGCGCTATGCCGCACAGAGCGTGTACGCGCCGCTGCGCACCGTAGAATCCCTACCCGGCGTACGCCGCGTACCGCTCAAGCTGCGCACCGAACTGCCGACCCTGCTGCCGACTGAAAACGTGTCCAGCACGCCCATCGCCGCCTGGCGACTCGGTGATTACTGGGTGACGGCGGTGAAGTTACGCAACCGTGGTGTAGCGACGGTGCAACTCGATCCGCGTCAGCTTCAGGCCAAGTTGTTCGCCGCGTCCTTCCAGCATGCTTTCCTCGGGCCTGTCGGCAGCCTTGAAGACACCACGATTGCCTACCTCGTCACCCTCGGTGCCGGCCTCGAACGCGCCGTGCTGCTTCCGCCCATTGCGCGAGGTGCTGACAATGAAAGCTAACGCCTTGCTCAAATGGCTGGTACCGGCTGTGCTGTTAGGCGTGGTGTTCATCATCCTGAAAAGTTGGGTCGCGGGTGGTACCTCGCCTTCGTCAGAAAGTCCGGCTGCTCAGGACAACCTCCAGTTATCCGCCGAGCAGGCCAAGTCGCTCGGCATTGCGGGTGATACCCCACGCGACACGGTTGCCACCTTGGTCGGCCAGGTGAAGGCCATGCGCAGCGATATGCTCGGCCTGAAAAAACACAACGATTCGCTGCAGACGGAGAACAACCGCCTTCGTGAGAGGGAAAATAGTGTTGATTCGCGCATCCGGACCGCGCTTGGCAGCGTAACCCAACAGGTCGACGAAGGCCGCCGACAAGCTAACGAAGTCCGACTCAAAGCAGAACAAGACAGTCGTCAGGCTCGCGGTCTGCTGACGCAGTTGCAGGAACAGTTGTCGGGGCTGACCGGCAAAGGCAAGGATATGCCGATCGGACTGGGGCTTGAGCCGGGCGACGGTACTCAGTTCGAAGGGCAGCATTCTGTCAATGATGCACTGCAGTGGATAGAGCCCTCGGATGCTCTACCCACCGACGCCCAGGGCAAAACCAAGACCGCGTCCGCCCTGAGTCTGCCTACTGCCTTCAACTCACTGGAGGGTTTGAAGGACAATGCCATCGACCGCAGCCAGAAGCAGTTACGCGAGGTTACCAAGGGTGAACGTGACCTGACACGCTCCGCTGATCGTAACGAAGGCGCGCAGCCGATCTACACCATTCCCGAAAACGCCACGCTGATGGGCTCGGTCGCCATGACCGCGCTGATCGGCCGGGTCCCGGTGGACGGCACCGTGAATGATCCCTACCCCTTCAAGGTGCTGGTTGGTCCGGAGAACCTGACAGCCAACGGCATCGACCTGCCGGACGTCGCAGGGGCCGTGATGAGCGGCACAGCCTCCGGCGACTGGACCCTGTCGTGCGTACGCGGACAGGTCGAGTCAATTACCTTTGTGTTTACCGACGGCACCATTCGCACGGTGCCCCAGCCGAAGGCAGTAGCCAGTCGCAATGCCTCCACCACCCAGAGCTCAAACACCGACAAGATTCGTGGCGGACTCGGTTACCTGTCCGATCCGTATGGCATTCCTTGCATTGCCGGTGAGCGCCGCTCAAACGCTCAACAGTACCTCGGCAGCCAGAGCTTGATCACGGCGGCTGGCGCAGGTGTCGCTGCCTTGCTCGGGGATGAGCAGAACAACAGCAGCGTGATCAGTTCAGGCGACAGCACGCTCGGGATCACCAGCAGCAGTGGCAATAGCGCGCTGAATTCAATTCTCAGCGGTGGGGTCAGCGACATCCGTGAGTGGATCAACAAACTCTATGGTGAGACCTTTGCTGCCGTGTACGTGCCACCGGCCGCCCAAGTCGCGCTGCACCTCGACCATGAGATCACCATCGACTACGAGCCCAAGGGCCGGAGTGTTCGCCATGAAAAAGATCATGCCTCCCTACCTAATCTGGATTAGCGTGTTCTGCTGGGGCCTGGCAGGGTGTTCCACCGACAAGGACACGCTGCTGCCCCATGGCGAGCAAACCATGCTGGACATCTGGAACGGCGCCGGTTCGCAAGGCACTCAACAGCAACTGCTGGAGGCTCGGCAGCAGCTACGCCGCCCGCTGGCTCAGGCAGATGTCTCCGCGCCTCTCCAGGAACCGTATACGCGCACCGCAGCGAACGAGATCCACAATCTGTTCCCGCGCCTGCCCAATCCCGATCTGGTGCTGTACGTGTACCCGCACCTGAGTGGTACCGAGCAGGCACCGATCCCAGGTTACTCGACAGTCTTTCCGTTCTACCAACAGGTGCAGTACGCATTGCCGGGTGAACGTCAGGAAGACTTGTAGTGCGTACCGGCGATTCGGGCAGCCGCACTTCTGCGTGGAAAGCCTGGCGCCACCCATTGCGCCCTCGTGCCACCTTGGCCGATGAAGCTGCACTGTATGCACACAACCCCAGCTTCACCGATCATCTGCCTTGGGTCGAATACCTCGACACCGAGCAGTGTTTTCTCCTGGATGACAATCGCTCGGTAGGCGCGGTGTTCGAGTTACTGCCCATCGGCACCGAGGGACGCGAACCCGATTGGCTGATGGCCGCCCGCGATGCCCTTGAAGATGCCCTGCAGGATAGCTTTGACGAACTGGATCAAGCGCCGTGGGTGGTGCAGTTTTTCTGCCAGGACGACAGCGACTTCACCCCCTACCTGACCCGGCTCACCGATTATATTCAGGACAGCGCGCGAGGCACGGTCTTCACCGAAACGTTTTTGGAACTCAGCCGTCGTCATCTGAAGGCCATCGCCAAGCCGGGAGGTCTGTTCGAGGACAAGGCCGTCACGCGCCTACCCTGGCGCGGCAATAATCGACGGGTGCGCCTGGTGATCTATCGCTGGATTGAGTCTGGCGCCGAGGAGATGGGACTCAGTCCAGTGCAATCCCTGCAGCAGGCTTGCGAACGTATCGTGGCTTCGTTGCAGGCATGCGGGGTGCAATCGACGCGAGTCGATGGCCAAGGTCTGTATGCCTGGTTATTGCCCTGGTTCAATCCGGCACCCAGGCTCACCGACGAAGACCCCGAGGAATTCTACCGCCGCGTGGCCTATCCGGAGTCGGGCGACGGCGAGTCGCTGGAACTGCCCTTCGATCATGACTTCGCCGAGCGGCTGTTCTTCAACGAACCGCGCTCGGATGTCCAGCACGGGCTCTGGTTTTTCGATGATCAACCCCATCGGGTCATGGTGGTGGACAAGCTGCGCCGAGCGCCCTTGATTGGTCAACTCACCGGAGAAACCCGCAAAGGTGACGCGGTGAATGCACTGTTCGACCAGTTACCCGAAGGTACAGTCATGAGTCTAACCTTGGTGGTCAAACCGCAGGATGTGCTCGAGGAGCAGTTGAACCGCCTGGCGCGCAAAGCCATCGGTGAAAACCTGGCCTCGACCCAGACCCGTCAGGATGTCGAAGAGGCTCGCGCGGTCATCGGCCGCCAGCACAAGCTGTACCGGGGAACCCTGGCCTTCTACGTGCGTGGTCACGATGAACAGCAACTGCACCAGCGCTCGGTCAGTCTGGCCAATGCACTACTGGGTACGGGCCTGCAGCCGGTACGTGAAGGCGACGAGGTTGCCGCCTGTAACAGTTATTTGCGTTGGTTACCGATGGCCTACAACCCGGCCCGCGACACGCGTAACTGGTACACACGCCTGATATTCGCCCAGCACCTAGCGAACCTGGTCCCGGTGTGGGGTCGCAGCACCGGCACCGGCCACCCGGGCATCACCCTGTTCAATCGTGGTGGCTCGCCGTTGAGCCTTGATCCGTTGTCACGCCTAGACCGGGCCATGAACGGCCACCTGCTGCTGTTCGGCCCGACCGGCGCCGGTAAGTCGGCCACCCTGGTCACCCTGCTGATGCAGGTCATGGCGGTGTACCGCCCTCGCCTGTTTATCGTTGAGGCCGGTAACTCATTCGGCTTGCAGGGCGACTACTTCGCAACGCAAGGCCTGTCGGTCAACAAGGTCCAATTGAAACCTGGTACCGCGGTCAGCCTCGCCCCGTTCACCGATGCCTGGCGCCTGGTCGGGCAGCCGGATCAGGTGGCGAGTCTGTCGATCGATGAGCTGGACGATGAGACGGTAGCCAGTCGCGAAAACCAGCGCGATGTTCTAGGCGAACTGGAAATCACTGCCCGCCTGATGATCACCGGCGGCGAGGCCAAGGAAGAGGCGCGCCTGAGTCGAGCCGATCGCAGCTTGATCCGCGAGTGCATCCTTGACGCGGCGCAGGCCTGCGTCGCCGCAGGCCGGCAGGTGCTGACCCGAGACGTGCGGGACGCGTTGCTGCGCGTCGCCGCCGACACGCACTTGCCGGAGAAGCGTCGTGAGCGTGCCCAGGAAATGGGTGAGTCCATGGACCTGTTTTGCCAGGGTTTCGAGGGTGAACTGTTCGATCGTGAAGGCACGCCTTGGCCCGAGAGCGATGTGACCCTTGTCGACCTGGCCATTTATGCTCGCGAAGGCTATGAGGCTCAAATGTCCATCAGCTACATCAGCCTGATGAACACCGTGAACAACCTTGCTGAGCGAGATCAGTACCTGGGCCGACCGATCATCATGGTCACCGACGAGGGCCATATCATCACCAAAAACCCACTGCTGGCGCCATTCGTGGTCAAGGGGACCAAGATGTGGCGCAAGCTCGGAGCCTGGTTCTGGCTGGCGACGCAAAACCTTGCCGACTTTCCTTCCGCCGCGCAGACCATGCTGAACATGATCGAATGGTGGATTTGTTTGAACATGCCGCCCGCGGAAATCGAAGAGATCGCACGGTTCAAGAAACTCACGCCGGCACAGAAAGCCTTGCTGCTCTCCGCCAGTAAGGAGCCGGGTAAATACACTGAAGGGGTCGTGCTATCGAAGAAGCTCGAAACGCTGTTTCGGGCCGTGCCGCCGAGTCTTTATCTCGCCCTGGCCATGACGGAGCCCGAGGAAAAAGCCGAGCGCTGGACACTGATGCAGAGCACCGGCTGCTCGGAATTGGAGGCGGCTTATCGGGTAGCTGAGCGGATTGATAGGATGCGAGGAATTAAGTGAAACGGAGCTGATCCTAGGTTTCGATCAACCCGGCAGTAAATCCTTGAACACCTTCTCCACGTAGGCCTGCATGAACCAGTCAGGGATCTCATCAGCCCTGAACTCAAGGTCGGTCCCGTCCGTTACTTCAGCGAGCAGCACCAAATCAGCGCCGGAGTTATCAAAGATATAAGCCCGGTTCGAGGCTGCGATGGCTGCTGGCAATAGGTTCAGGCAACGACCGTAGCGCTGCACAATTTTTTCCGTGGGGACTGGGTGCCCACCTGCCGCGACACGGTTCTTGACCCTGTTGATATTGATGTCAGGATCTTCAGTGGCAACAAAGTAAAGGTAGGTTCGATATCCCGACGCTTTTGCCTTAAGCATAAAAGCGACTTTGTCCTCGCTAGACATCACCGTTTCGAAGGTGAAAGACAACTGGGCTTCAAGGAGCTTGTGCCGCATGAAATCAGAGAGCACGGAAGCAACATAGGAGTTCATCGCGACGGACTGGAAATTCAGGCCGTTATTGCTGAAGCCTATTTTGGCCGCCTCTTCAACGAGCTGGGTCGACCGAATCAGTCGGTGCGCCTTGATAAAGCCGAGAACCTCGTCACCTTCGACTTCCAGCTGAAAATCGCTGAACTCCAGTCGTCCGCCCTCTTTGGCAGCCTTTTCGATTTCATCCGGGTTGATGTAGATCCCGATCAGGTGAGAAGGGACGGCACTTTTCATTGTGCTTTTACCGGAACCATTAGGGCCGGCAAACACCCTCAGCCGAGGGACGGTCATGAGCAGCGGTGCACCTTGATAATCCCGCCCAAGGTCACTTTATGCTTGGGCTTGGCCACTCGAATAACCTTGTGCTTACCGTCGGCAGTCGTCTCAACGAGCTTGCCGTCCATGACTTCCATCACGCTGCGTCCGGCCGCCAGCGCGTTGATATAGGCCGTATTGATCGCACCTTCTGCCATGGCTGGGATTTTACCCTCCAGTCGGCTCACCAGATCGTCACTCAACACTTGGTCGGCTTTCATATCGCGCTCCACGTTCTCAGAGCGTGCAGAATCTGCACTTATCAGAATCCTAGCTACGTAAATCTGTTTGTCACAAACCAACGCCATTTCTGTCAGATCTCCATTCTAGAGGAATGGAGCCTGGAACCATACCTTCCAGTAAATTTTCCCGTGTAGGCCATATCGTCAGGGTTGGAGCCGCACGGCTACGGTGAAACGCCTTGAAGTCGTTGCTGAATTCTCAATAAAAATCCTGCTTCGAAAGCATCCTGAGAGTCTCCTGCCGGACAAGTCTTCCGTGCCTGCGCCAGTTCCCACCACAGCGGTACGTCACCGGGTGTATTAAGCCAGGCCTGGGCGCATTGCACGCCGCGTTCGATCATAGGCGCAAATTCGCTGCCCCACGGTGTCAAAAGGCTCGGGCAGCCGTCCGCCGCCGGAATTGAAACGTAATTTTCGTCCATAGACACCTTAGCTTTCGATTATTTATTAATGCTGGGTCTGTCCCAAGCAGCATAGAAACAAAACTGGTACTTCGCTTAAGCATCAAAAAAGAGCCCAATCAGGCCAATGTAGACTATATCCCGTGGATTGAGAGTCCCTCAAGGCGCAGTTTGCGCGCATGACTCAAGACTACGAACAGCTCCGTCTGCAACTGGCGGAGAACATCCGCTCGATGCGACGTGTGAAGAACCTTACCCAGGAGCAATTGGCGCTCATGGCCGAGGTGGATCGTACCTATGTGAGTCAAATCGAACGAGGCGTAGGCAACCCGTCGTTATTGGTCCTCTGCAAACTCGCCAACATTTTCGAGATCAAAACGGATCAGTTGCTCATCGAGTCTGACGCGCTTGC
The DNA here is from genome assembly GCF_057334555.1 of Pseudomonas sp. AGC41. Lineage (NCBI taxonomy): Bacteria > Pseudomonadati > Pseudomonadota > Gammaproteobacteria > Pseudomonadales > Pseudomonadaceae > Pseudomonas > Pseudomonas sp. AGC41. The sequence goes on along the minus strand of NZ_JBHFJB010000028.1, from coordinate 55,263 downwards.
TCGTACGCTGAGCGCTGAATGACCCTCTGCTGATCTAGAAGATCGTTATAATCCGACAATCCTGCGTTCGGCTTTCTCACTGACACCCCTCTCTCGATTATTGAACCTGTCCAGGCCATACACCCAGAGCCTGGATCATGTCTGCTGCCTGCCCGCACATTTCGTCCCAGAAATTACATCCGTTGGTGCTGAGTATTCTGCTGGCATCCGGGTCAAGCGTAGCGCTGGATACCGGCAACATTACCGCCTCCGTACTCACTCCGGACTGTCTCGAATACAAGGTCGTCGGCATCTGCTTCTGGTTGCTCTGCACCCCCTTCGGCTGCACTGTGAAAACCTCAACCAAGGTTCGTCACTTCATTCCTGAGCTGGTGGTCTCGAGCTATGCCACCACCGGTGCCAATCCTTGGACCGAGATGGCCGCACTCTCCTCTCCCATCAGCGGTGCGGAAGGTGGTGGTAACCTGATCACGCCGAACACGCAACGCGACAACCTGCCTCGTTTCAAAAACGTTGATGGCATCGGCCATCCCGGTGGCTGGGCCGCCATGCAACTTGCCTCGCAATCCGGCTACGCCTGCGCCAGCGGCGCCACTGCGTTCATGCCCTATTACCTGAGCACTTTGGACTCACTGGCCTGGCGTCATGGCATCCCGGAAAGCCTCTACCCCGAGTCACGCGTGCCGGGAATCCGTGAAATCGGTCGTCAGCTCGCGGGAAACATGTGGGGCAACGTCTATCCCCGACAAGGTTTTTTGGTGCAACCCGACGACTTCAAAGCCGCTGCGGTGATGGCGCAGCGAGCGGGTGACGTCATTACCCGCACCTGGCAACCGCACGTGTATGTCCCGCTCACACCCGTACCACGCGATGGTTATTGGCCGCCTGGCCCAATCGTTGAAAACGATGCTTCGACCCACAAATGGCAATTGCTCTCCCCCCTGGTTCAACCCACATGTGCCATCTTCCCCAGCGATCCGGTACAGAGCGCAGATGGCGGCTACGCCTGGTCGCTGTGGCGTCCCTATAGCTGCTGCAAACGTGAGGGACAAACTTTCCTGTTCAGCATCGACTTCGAAGGCGGTGCTTCATGAGTCGGCTTCTCGGACGACGATGGCTGGGCGTGTCGAGTCTGTTGCTCTGCGGACTACTCACCATGGCCACGCATGCCGACGCCGCCGGAGGTGACTACCGCCTGGGCACTCAAGGCGAAGTACTCGACGACCGAGTGATGTACACCATTGGTGGCGGCTCGGCGGTCGGCTCACCGAGTTCGCTCTACCGGCCCAGTGGTCTCGGTGTCGGCGGGTCATGGCGAGCGAACATGATGTGCGGAAACATGAGCCTCACCAACACCCTGCAAAACCAACTGAATGGCGTGACCGAAGGTTTCCAGCAGATCATGAGCAGCATCGTGCAGAACGCGACCCAAGCCGTGATGTCGCTGCCGGCGTTGATCATCCAGCGCGCCAACCCCGGTCTCTATGAGTTGCTCAGTAATGGTGTGATGCAGGGGCGCATCGACTTCGACCGCTCCAAGCTGACCTGCCAGGCCATGGCCGAAAAGATGGCGGATAAGGTCGGTCAAGCCGGCTGGGGCGAACTGGCCAAAAACCAGGAGATGCAGGGCAATCTGGAGCAAACAGCCGGTGATGCGGTGGCCGCGGTGAAAAGCACCGAGGCCCATAACGGCAACAATGGGGTGTCCTGGGTGGGCGGTTCGAAGGCTGGTGGGAATGGGCAGACGCCCATTCGTGTGACTTCCGACGTGGTGAGAGCGGGCTATAACCTGCTGCATAACCGCACGGTGGATGACAGCACTTCGATCAGTAGTAGCGACTGCTTAGGCGGGGCTATTTGCCAGACATGGACCTCGCCCCAAGAGGAATCCGAATGGGCCGTACGCGTGTTGGGGGAAAGCGAAGTCGCGACCTGCGACACCTGCGAAACCCTGCGTGCTACCGCTGGCAGTGGGTTATCGCCGCTGATCCAGGAGGCCTACAGCGAACGTCTCAAGGCCTTGCAAGGGCTGCTGTCGGGCTCGCTGCCGCCTACCCCTGACAACCTGGCGAAAGCCTCCAGCCCGATGCTGCCGGTGACCCGTGGCGTGATTGAAGCGCTGCGCGACGATCCCGACCAGGATCTGTTGGCACGGCGCCTAGCTAGTGAGACGGCCTTGTCCAGCGTGCTCGACAAGGCACTGCTGCTACTGCGCACGCTGCTGGCAGGCAGTCACGAGCCGAACATCGCTTCCGCCGAGCCGGCCCAGAGCGCCTTGACGAAAAACATCGACACCCTGGAGCGCGAAATACGCCTGCTGCAGACCGAACTGCAGGTACGGCAGATGCTGGCCACCAACACCACCAGCCTGGTGCTCGACCGGCATGCCGGTGGTGCCGACGCATCGCGTACCGTCGAGCAAGGCGACCCTGAACCTGGCCGACTCAACGACGCCGACGCCAGGCGCAAGTGAGCCATGAAACGCTCACTGCTATTCACTTTGCTTTCAAGTCTGCGGGTTGCAGCAGTGATGATCTTGACCGCCGCACTGGTCGCCTGGATCGGCCGCACTGCGCTGGGCAGTTTCGAGGCCTGGCAGCAAACCTTGGAATCGATACGGCCTTATCTGCGGTGGTGGCGCGCCCTGCTCTATGGCGTCCTCTTTGCGCTCTGGTGGGACCTGCTGAGGCGCTACCGACATCGACCGCAGGACCGACTGCGCGTGAAACGCGCCGGGACATTAGGGCTTTTGCTCTTTACCTGCGTCGAGCTCTCTCGATTGTGAGGTCACCACCATGCTCATGAGCACCAACAGCTACCTGGAGTTTTACCTCTCCCTGCTGGCATGGATCATCAACAACGGTATCTGGAACGTCCTGTCCGACACTGGACTGTTCGCCGCACCCTTCGGCGCGATCATCTTGCAAGAGTGGTTGTCGGCCCGTCAGCAAGGCGCGGATGAAGGCAACAAGGGATTGCTCTCGGTACCTCGAATCGAGAACCGGCTTTGGTTGGCCTACATGGTTGTCTTGTTCGGCTGCGCGCCGGTCTTTCCATTGAGCCTCACGTCAATGGCGTTCGATGATGCTGCGAGCCAACGGTGCGGTGTCAGTGTGGCCAAGCCAGCGGAAACCGCTTGGGGCACCACGTTCAACACCATCGGCGAACGCTCTGCCAACGTGCCGATCTGGTGGTTCCTGGTGCATGCCTTGAGCAAAGGAGTGACCGCAGCGGCCAGCGCGTCCATCCCCTGCGCACCGGACATCCGTCAGATGCGCATGGAGATCGACAGTTCTCGCATCGATAACCAGGTATTGCTACAGGAAGTCGCCGACTTCACTCGCAACTGCTACGGCTATTCCCGCTCTCGGCTGTTCACCAATCGTCCGCAGCTGGACAAGGCACAAAGTCATGATGCGTCCTGGATCGGCTCACGCTATTTTCTCGACACTCCGGGATACTACGACACTGATCGCTCACGGACGCCGCGAGTCAGTTGGCCCTACGATGAAACCCGCGATATTTCCTTGCCACGGCTGGAGAATGGCGCGGGCTACCCCACTTGCAAACAATGGTGGAGTGACAGCGGTATCGGGTTGCGCGAACGGTTGATCGAGCAAGTTGATCCGTCGCTGCTGACTCAGCTGAAAGGCTGGTTAACTGGCCGTTCGAGCAACGAGATCGAGGATGCCACACTGCGCGAATTGGTCAGCCCACGCCAACAATCGATGTCCATGTCGCCCGGACAGGTGTACCAGGACTATGGCTCCAGTGCTCGCGGTGGGTCGATCAATCAGGGGCTCAATAACCTGGCCACAAACACTGGGCTGGCCCTTGGCTCGTTCAGCAACTTCCCGGCAATGAATGCACTACGCGCTGCCCTGCCGATGGTGCAGGCTTTCTTGATCATGGGCGTCATCATCAGCGTGCCGCTGATTCTGCTGGTCAGTACCTACCAGCTAAAGACCGTCATGACGGTGACGTTCGCGCTGTTCACGCTGCACATGCTGACCTTCTGGTGGGAGTTGGCCCGTTGGGTCGACTCCAGCATGCTCGACACCTTGTATAATCAAGTGTCGACCTCCAATCAGGTGCTGTTGTCGCTGCCGACATCCGGATTTATGGATGGAACGGTCACGGCGCAGGTGATTGAGTATGTGATGGGGGCGATGTTCATCGTGCTGCCGATGGTCTTTCTAGCCGCAATGAGCTGGGCTGGGTATAGCGTAGGTTCAGGTGTAGAAGGAATGCTCAGCCGGGGAACCCAGGCTGCGCAGACAGCGAGTTCTAACGGGACCTCTCAGTTAATGAGCGGAGCAAGAATGGTTTCAGGTAAATCGGGCTCAAAATAACCAGGGAGGTTACTTCAATGAGCCCCATTTATCGTACCGTTCAGGCCAAGACGTTCTATGAATTGGATCATCGAGATCATCAATACCTGGAGTGTCTGAATCTTGAAATGGGATAGCTGCTAATGCGACGAATGTGCACACCAGCAGAAACAACCAAAAGCTAACAAAAAGAAATGCACCGAACAGGGCCAATTGGGCAAGCAGAAAGATCCCGCGAATGAGTAAATTACCTGCAGGCAAACCTGCCGTCACTGCACGCTTGGCCACACGAGACTCAAACCCTTTCAACCTGCGATAACCACGTTTGGCGAACATACCGCATGCATATGCCCAGCGGTGTGCGCGGGAGATTTGAAGTGGCTGCTGAGCCGACATGATTGCGCCCTCTTCTGACCGTATTCCTGTGGAAATCGAGATTACAGCCTACTACTGAAAACCGCCTCTACTTAACCGTTTATCAGCTTAATCAGTCGAAAACCTCTCACTGGAAGACAGAAGACGAAGCTCGTGGATCAGCGCCTCAGTGGCGGTTGACCCGCCCATATCATCCAGCTACATAGAGAGTACGGATCGCTGTTAACGACAGCACCTTCCCAGGTAGCCAGAGCCTTCAAAGCTACGTCACTCCGGTGATGGTTCCCCCAAGTGCGATTAGCGTTCGGTGGCTCGTACGGTCACGTTTCACTGGTGATGAACGCCTACTGCTCTCCCGAGCGCCTTTCGAGCTCGGCTCGTCCCAAACCTTCTTGCTTTCTTCAACCCACTGCGGGGAAATTATTTCCCCTATGGGACAGGTTTCTTCGCACTATCAACGGAGGCACACCATGTCCGACTCACTCACAAGCGAAGCACTGAACACCCTGCGCTTGCCCGTTGTGTTCACTCCAGACGCGTGGCAACACGCAGTATCGCTCGATGGTTCAAGTCATCCTGAAAAGCTGCAGCTCGATAGGCTGAGCAACGTCATACGCGCAGCCTTCAAAGCTCACCTGGCCGATCCAAACGCCCCCTACGTGGTGTTCGAGATAGCCAAGTTCGGCTCAGTGAGTGATGCCGAACATGAACCATTGCTGCGACTGAGCCTCAGCCTACTTCAGGCATCAGACCAACCTAACGCCTTACTGATAGCGCTTGCGGAAGAGCAGCAACGCTAAACGCAAACGCCCATACCCGGCCACTGATCCAACTCAGGCTATACGCAGTCCTGCACCAATCCAATCAACACCCACCGGGGAACCCTCCCCGACGGGCAAGGCGTTCCTCCGTTTTCTCTTGAGGAGAATGCCATGCGTAATATCTACCAAGACGTAACTGACAAAATTGTTTCCGCGTTGGACCAAGGCGTAGCCCCTTGGATCAAACCCTGGTCCTCAAGTGGCTCAGCTGACGTCGGCCATCACCAGCCCTATCCCATCAACGCCGTCACACAGCGTCCCTATTCGGGCATCAATTTACCGTTGCTATGGGCCGAGGCCAGGTTGCAGGGGTTCACTCAAGATCGTTGGCTCACCTTCAACCAAGCCAAAAAAGCCGGTGGACACATCCGTAAGGGTGAGCGCAGCACACTGGCAGTGCTCTACAAGCCGATGGAGCGCGAGGAACAGACCGACTCAGGCCAACCCGTACTCGATGAAAACGGTCAGCCCAAGGTCGCTCACTTTGGCATTCTCAGGACGCATTTTCTGTTCAACATCGAGCAAACGGAGGGGCTCGAAACGCTCAACGAAACCGTGCTCGAGACGGAATCGAGCGATCCCTTCTTCCCCAACGACGCTGCGGAAAATCTGTTGTTAAGCTCGGGCGCAAATATCATCCATCGATTTGCCGACGAAGCCTTTTACCACGCGATCAGGGATCTCATCCAACTGCCGACAAAATCGCAGTTCCACGATCAAGGTGGGTACTACGCCACTGCACTTCACGAGCTGACGCACTGGACCGGCCACCACTCTCGACTGCAGCGCGAAGGCGTGACCTCACCGTGTCCATTTGGCTCGCCAGGCTATGCATTTGAAGAGTTGATCGCCGAAATGGGTGCTGCTTTTTTATGTGCTTATGCCGGCATTCAGGGAGAGCTGAGGCACGAGGGCTACATCGACTCCTGGCTCGGCCTGCTCAAGGCTGACAACCGCGCGATTTTCCGCGCCAGTGGCCAGGCCCGATGCGCTTCGGAGTTTGTGCTCAACCTGGAGTAGCAACGGAAGCAGGCGGGAATGGATGACTCGCGATGCGTGAACGACGGAGCTTGATCGTCACCTCACCGCTACAACGCTTCATAGGGTCCAACACGAGTTGGACCCTTTTTCTACACCCAGAAAAACTCCCACACTGCGGAGCTCTGACGCAAAGAACATGAAGTAATCCCGTAACCGCAGTGCGCCGTTACGTATCCAGATTCTCCGCCAGGTAATCCACCAGCTCGAGTGGACTTCGGCTGTCGATCACCTTGTAGATCAGATCACGTTTGCTGCGCGGCAGCTTCTTGACCACGCTCTTCGCCGAGGCCCTGACGGCTTCGTCTGTCCCATGGATACGTGCCGCGAGCAGCAGCACGAGCGTGGCGTCAGTGAGATTCATGACAAGACCCGAAAAAATTCGCACCGCAGTGTACCGACACTTTCCGTTTTCGTACCAGCATGCGCATCCAACAAAACGGCACCAGGACAAATCGATATTCCGATTGCCGCACAAAAGGAAACGCGTCAAAAGGACCGGTAAGGGTTGGAAGGGAATGGGGAGTCAAGGGTAAGAGCCCTATCCGAAAAGGCTAAAAGGCCACTGACTCTGCCAGTTTCCGGGAGGACCATGATGCTCAGTCTGTTTCGGCACAAAAGGCAAAAGCCTCCTCCGCCACCGACCTTAAACGTCGCCGATGGGTATCTGCCTATCGAATCGTCCCAGAGCTTGTTAGCAGCCGAGCATCGCCGCCAATTGCTTGATCGCATTTGGCAGTACACCGCCCTCTCCCATCCGCAATTCAGCCAGCTCTATTTAAATCCGATCCATCGCTACGCCGAGCTGGTCCAGCAGCTTCCAGCCAGCGAGACGCACCACCACGCTTATCTTGGCGGCATGCTAGACCATGGACTGGAACTGGTCGCTTGCAGTTTGAAACTGCGTCAGTCGTATCTGCTTCCCATGGGCGCTGCGCCCGAAGACCAAGCAGCCCAAACCGACGCCTGGTCCGCTGGCATCGCCTACGGCGCCCTGTTGCATGACATCGGCAAGATCGCCGTGGACCTGCTGGTCGGACGCCAGGATGGCCGTGTCTGGCATCCTTGGCAGGGATCCCTGGATCAGCCCTACCGTTTTCGCTACCTCAAGGGTCGCGACTACCACCTGCACGGCGCGGCCGCGGGCTTGCTCTACACCCAGATTCTCGACCGCTCAATCCTCGATTGGCTCAGTGGATTTCCTACGATGTGGGCCAGCCTGCTGTATGTCCTGGCCGGCCAGTACGAACGTGCTGGCGTGCTCGGTGAATTGGTGATGCAGGCCGACCGCTTTTCCACTGCGCAGAACATCGGTGGCAACCCAAGCAAGGCGCTGCAAGCACCCATTCATTCACTGCAACATCACTTAATCAGCGGACTGCGTCATCTGGTTCAGCACGAACTGAAACTCAACCAGCCAGGTGCCGCAGGATGGCTGACGCACGACGCACTATGGCTAGTCAGCAAGGTTGTCACAGACAAGCTGCGAGCCTACCTGCTGTCGCAATCGATTGAAGGCATTCCCTCGTCCAATCTCGCGGTGTTTGACGAGCTGCAATCGCATGGATTGGTGGAGTCCACACCGGAAGGCAAAGCCATCTGGACTGCGCAAGTGATACAGGGAGACTGGCAGCAAAGCTTTACCTTTCTACGCCTTCAACCGGCGTTGATCTGGGGGAACGAAGACCGGCCTGAGGCGTTCAGCGGAATGGTGAGCATTGTGGCGCATGAACGCTCATCTGACACCCCGCTACCAACACCAGTGCCCGATACAGTCAGGACTAAATCAGATCAAAGCCAGCCGCAGCCGGATGCCATGGTACTAGAGGATGTCGATTACCTCGGCACGCTGCTGGACATGTTCGAGTTGGAAGAGCCTGAGGCCAGTGACGCTCTGTCAGAAAGTGCTATCGAAACTTCAACGGTTCAATCGGATAACCCAGGCCAGGCATTCCTGAATTGGGTCAAGGAAGGCATTCTCAGCCACAAACTGATCATCAACGACAGCAAGGCCAAAATCCACACGGTAGGTGGCAGCGTTTTTTTGGTCACGCCAGGTCTCTTCCAACGCTATGCGCAGGAGTTTCCAGGCGTTTCGCAGGGTTCAGATCAGGAGGTTGAGGCATGGCGCTGGGTGCAAAAGCAGTTCGAGAAGCTGAGGGTTCATAGGAAGCGAGACAACGGTCTGAATATCTGGGCATGCCAAGTGCAAGGCCCTAGAAAGAAAACAACCCTGAAGGGCTACTTGGTTGAGGATCCCAAGCTATTTTTTGAATTGATGCCACTCGATAATCCGTTTCTTAAAATCAAAAAAGATTAAATTTCACTGACACCGTTGGTGAGGGATCGAAACGCAGAATTGACTCTTGAATTCGGACTCCCTGCTTTACCCCTCTATTATTCCTCTCGAGGCGCTTCCCTTCTTTTCGTCGACGGCACCCTGGGACGAACGCAGTTCTTCACAATAGGCCATAATCGACAAGAAACAGACATTGTTCACAGGGCATGAGCACCCAACTAAATCACCTAGGCGTGTCTAGGAAATTGGAAGCGACTCATTCAGTATTCAAAAATACTATCTTCAGGGAGCGAAGTGATATGCATATTGAGACCGTTTGGGTGCGTAATTTCCGTCGCCTGAAGGACACTCGCATCGATCTGGCAGCCAATATTTCAATATTCGTCGGGGCCAACAACAGCGGTAAAACATCTGCGGCGCACGCTTTGCAGCTTTTTACCTCAGCTTCCAAGGATCGATTTACCCTCCATGATTTCAGCTCAGAGTGCTGGGATGCCATCAACGCTTTCGGAGAGGGGGCGGACGGCGTCGAACTACCAACCATCTCCATTGACATCTGGTTTTGCGTCACGCCGGCCGACCTGCATCGAGTGGTAGATCTGCTACCCAGCCTGGAATGGCAAGGTAGCCGGGTTGGGATTCGAGTGGAGCTCGCAGCAGCAGATGCTGGCCTCCTAAGAAGCAGTTTCCAAGAAGCAAGAGCCAGCGCTCGTCGCGCTCAGCTACAGCCAGCTGGGGAAGGCGTTGCGCAGGGAGACGTGGAATTAGCCTCTGCCCAGGATAGGTACGACCCGCGACCGCGTGACCTTTGTGACTTCATTGCAGACACCGTAGGTGAAAGGCTTCGGCGTGATTTGGAATTGCGGTACTACATACTCGATACTGCCGGATTTGACGCCGGGTTTAAACAGCGTGATGGGTACACGCCTCTACGACTGGTTCCAGATAAGGGGCGAAGTGGCAGGGACGTACTGGCTAGCCTAGTAAAGGTCGACTGTTTGCATGCCCAGCGCCACCTGTCCGACTCCAATGCTGGATCTCGATCCGAAGACCTCTCCCGCTGTTTGAGTCGTTTCTATGAACGGAACCTTGAGAAACGTGGCGAGGACTATGATACTCAGCGTGCGCTATACCAGTCCGAGAGTCTGCTTAATGACCATTTGGAACGTGTTTTCGGCCCCACGTTGGAGCGCTTGGCCGATCTGGGTTATCCGGGGGTCAATAACCCTCGGCTGCTGATCAAGACCGCATTGAACCCTGCGACGATCCTGAGTAGCCATGAGGGGGCACGTGTTCACTACGCGCTCGGCGCTGTCGGAGCGGCAGAGGTCACGGCTACCTTGCCTGACAGGTACAACGGTCTGGGTTTCAAGAACCTGATTTATATGGTAGTTGAGCTGCTCGATGTCCACGGTCGATGGCTGGATATTGAGGAAAATCGCCCACCGCTGCACTTGATCTTCATTGAAGAGCCGGAGGCACATCTTCATGCTCAGCTACAGCAGGTATTCATTCGAAAGGTGTTAGATATCCTCGCGGTGCCCGAGGAGGACGCCTCCTATTGCACCAGCCAGCTTGTAGTCTCGACGCACTCGCCTCACGTCCTTTATGAGCGAGGCTTTAAGCCTATTCGATATTTCAGGCGAGTAGCGGATGCCGGCATACAGCAATCCCAAGTCCTCAGCATGGCGGCTTTTTATGAGGCGGCTGTAGATCCTAACGAACCAAATGACCGCACCAGGGATTTCCTTGAACGATACCTCAGGCTAACTCACTGCGACCTGTTCTTCGCTGATGCGGCCATTTTGGTCGAGGGGAACGTCGAGCGTCTCCTGATGCCACAAATGATTGCTAAGGCTGCACCTCGGCTTCAGTCGAACTACTTGAGCGTTTTAGAGGTAGGCGGTGCGTTCGGCTATCGATTCAAAGGCCTCATTGAATACTTAGGGCTCACTTCCCTGATCGTTACCGACATAGACAGTGTTTCGCCGCCCGCAGCGGGCGTTTTACCTGCGAACGGCGAGTTGCCAGCTGATGAGGATCCAGCGGATGCGGAGCCTGACGACAATGAAGACGCTGAGGAGGATGAAGCAAGACGTACAGGGCGTAAGGCGTGCATGGTTCATGAAGCCGGAGCTCTTACTTCAAACCAGACGTTGATCAAGTGGCTGCCTGCGCGCACCACGATTGACGATCTGCTGGCTGCGACTGCCGAACAACGGACTCAACTCCGAGACGAAGAAGGCGGCGCCCTTGTACGCGTTGTTTACCAAACACCAGTAGAAGTGGTGTGGGACGGAGCGACTCAAGTTAGGACAGGCAGGACGTTGGAGGAAGCGTTTGCACTGCAAAATCTAACTTGGACGCAGCACCTGGAACGAAAGGATCTCGGCCTTCGTATCAAGGGTTCCAATAATCTGGACATCGCAGGTATAGCGGAGCGCCTTTACCGCAAGGTCAAAAGCTCAAGTTTTCGTAAAACTGATTTCGCTCTCGGCCTGCTGGCGCAGGAGCCGTCGGCATGGGCGGTGCCAAATTACATTTCGGACGGTCTTCGTTGGTTGGAGGATCTGGTCGCCCCACCACCGCCTGTAGTAGCTGCGGCTGAGGATCCTCTCAATGGCGGTGAGGTATGACTGCACGTATCGGTCAACCGGATACTCAAGCAGACATCGAATTGCGCATGTGCTTGGACCAGCGTCCTCAACGCAGCTTTGTCATGGTTGCTGGCGCGGGTTCTGGAAAGACGACGTCGCTGGTAAAGGCCCTTGCGCACCTCGGCCAAACGCGAAGACTAAAGCTCAACGTGCGTGGTCAGAGAGTCGCTTGCATTACCTACACTGAAGTAGCGGTCAAAGAGATCTGGGGGGACGTAGGTAATGATCCGCTCTTCCATGTTTCGACAATTCATAGTTTTCTGTGGACGGTAATCAGGCCATTCCAAGTGAACTTGAAGGCTTGGGTCATCGCAAGGATCCACGAGAAAATCGCCGAGGCGCAGCAGCATCACGACAAGCCTAGGACTCGAGCAGCAACTCGTGAGCGGCTCGTGACAGATATCGCGCGTTACCAGCGTCACCTTGAGGCCGTAAGGCATTTGACTCATTTTAACTACGGCGCCGGAAGCGATTTCGGGCGAGGTGTACTCGGGCACTTCGACGTTATTTCGGCGGCGGTCGAGCTAATCGAGCAGAGCCAGTTGCTTCGTGATGTCATCGCCAGCAGGTATCCAGTCCTTTTCATTGATGAAAGCCAAGACACGCGTCCGGAAGTAGTGGCTGCATTTAGAAGGATCGCCGAGACGACTCCTGTGGAGTTCTGCCTCGGATTTTTTGGCGATCCGATGCAAAAAATCTACCTTGAAGGTGCTGGAATCATTGAGACGGCCGCAGGCTGGGAGCAAATCACCAAGCCAGAAAATTTCAGGTGTCCGCAGCGAGTGCTCCAGGTAGTGAATGCTATCCGGGAGCCCGATGACGGTTTGTCTCAAACACGAGGCCGGATGAACTGGGTCGACGGCAATCCTGAACCTGTTATGGGATCTGTTCGATTCTTCCTACTGAGAGCAGATGACCATCGCTCAATGAAGCTGGCTAAAGTTCGTGAATGGATGCGGCGTACGAACGATGACGATCATTGGGTAAGTGATGAGCCTGCCGCTGACTTCAGGGTTTTGGTTGTCGTGCATCGGATGGCGGCAGCGAGGCTGGGCTTTCCGAATCTTTACGCGGCTTTGAATGACAACGATGCACCACCGTCCATCAAGGAGGGCCTTAAGGACGGCACCGCATGGCCGCTGCGGCCGTTTCTGAATTACTTGCTACCCTTGGCAACGGCGGTTTCAGAAAACCGAAGGCTCGACGTCATGACTTTCCTGCGTTCGGAATGTCCGTTACTGCAGCCAACGGCTCTGGTCGGTAGCGATCCGGTAGCGGTGCTTCGGGCATTGCAAGCATCCACAACAGAGTTGGCCAGACTAATTTTTTCGAGCGATGCATTGCTGCAGGACGTGCTCGCTCACTCCCAGGCGGCAGGTCTGCTACAACTGGACGAAGCGTGGACAAAATACCTGGGCCTAGACCACACAGCCTACGATGATGATCCTGAGATCCCCGCCGTGTCGGCTTTCCTACGTTGCGGTGTCGGTGAATTGGCTGGCTATCGTCACTACCTCGAAGATCTTTCACCGTTTGCGACCCAGCAGGGAGTGAAGGGGGCGGAATTCGAACGCGTTTTGGTGCTCATAGATGACGAAGAAGGCAGAGGGCAAAGGCAGTTCTCCTACGAAAAATACTTCGGCATTATGGAGCCCTCAGATACTGATCTGGAAAACCTTGCACTGGGCAAGGATAGCGTGATGGATCGCACCAGAAGGCTTTTCTACGTGTGTTGCTCCCGAGCGACGAGGGATCTCGCTGTTGTCATGTTCGTGCAGGACATTGAAAACGCTCGAGAAAAAATTGCCGAAACCGGCATCTTCGAGTCTGACGACATTGTGGATGAGGAGGCTTTGGAAGCCGCTCTGTCTTAGCGCCGGATCCTGCCGCTGGCGAACGACAGTATGGCCGACTCTGTTGAAAAGGTCGGATTTCCAGCTGGTGTGACTCAGTCACGGCTACCACCAGATAGAAACCTACTTACCACATTGAGTGTTTTTTCGGCCCATCGTTGCCCTCTGCCGGTCGAAATTGAGTTAGTTTGATTTTTTGCCTGTTGCAGGCGCATCTATCCTGTGACGGGGACTGCTACGACACTCAGGAAGTACCTATGACATCCTGGGGCTTCTGTCTCTCGAATGCCCCAATCGAGGAGATGCTCAACTCTGCGCTGTTAGGATAACTGGGGATCTCGATATACAATCTTTACAATCGACAAAAATGCAGTTTTCTTTAACGCTCGCATGCACCGCATTCGAACCACAAACAGGACAACTAAAAACAGATGCAATCGTTGGAGTATCGACCTTAGAAACAAACGAGAAATACTCATCCACTTTTTTGTAAGAACCTCCATCCTGAGCTCGCAAAACCAGATCGAAGACCACTTTATTAAGCTCGGATCTTGGATCGCCCGTGAGATACCGTTTTGCCGCCAGATCCCAAGCCTCGCTCTCTGCTTTAATACCATACTCCTGCATTCTTCCAGGTATTATATTTGATGCCTGTGTCTTGCTAACTCTAGCATCCAAATAATAGTCATTGGCTCTACGGACAGCCAAATACGCAAAATAACACACCACAGCCAAGCTATAATTTAGCAGAAGCGTGCCAATAACATCTCTACCCTTCTTTTCAGCAGTAAATGGCAGAGAATAACGATCACATTGATAGCGAATTTGCCGTATGGCCTGTTCAGTCAGAATACTCGTTGCCACCGTATTCAACTGATGGGCATCAAAGTCTACTGGCGGGAGTGAGAAATCTTTAACAATTTTCCTCTGCACATCCTCTATGGAAGACCTTCGCGCGTCACCAAGAGTGACGTTGATGATCCACCTCACGCCTATGACCCGTGCCGACTCGACGTTTTCGGAGTCGAACGCTGTGATAGGTGACTCAGGGTCTACAGCGATAATCCGGCGCCTATAAAGTAGAACCAGAATTTCATTTTCGAGGCTTTCTGACGGAGCAAACCAAATATCTCTCATGCGTTCAGCGACAGATTTGACGATTGAGAGATTGAGGTCCGCTTGCGCGTTCACCAATGCCAGGAGATAGACTTTTTCTTGAATATCCAACTGCTCATACGGAATTGCATCGCCAACACGAAGCTGCCAGTATTGGAAAATTTTTTCACGAAGCGATCTTTCTCTTTCCGCTTGCTCTTGTGCTTGAACTATCACACATGGACCACACGCACAGCGCCTCTGCCGGCCTCGAGAACGGACCACGTAGAACTTGTGATCGCATTCCTTGCAAAAACCTACTGTATCTCCCGATGCAATATCACTTTTGCTCTTTCTCCGCTCATACATTTGCAGATCACAGTGAGGACAGGAAACACCATTCAACTGCAGCGGGGGAAATACTTTGATCAAGCTGTTTGGAGAGATTTCAATCTTATATTCAGCAACAAGATCTAAATTTCGCTCACCAGCTACGTATCGCCGATACAGCTCCTCAACTTGTTCATCGGTAAGATGAGAAATCTCAGACTGATGTTCCATTTCGACACTCTGTAAGCAGGCTAAAAACTATCAATTCTAGCTCATCCAAGCTAAGCGCAAAACCGTCCCGACCTCTCTCAGCCAAGCACTGGCACAGAGGGCGGAAGCTACCTCAGCCCGGAAGCAAGCTAATGAAACAAGCGAATCACAAGAAAATCCTCAGCGCATGCCGAGCGGTGAAAAAGTGCTCAATCCCGAGGGCTCCATGGATGACATTGGCTATGGATGTAGCGCTCGACACTGAGCACGCCTGGTTTGCACACGCTGCCTATTTACTGAAAACCAGCCAGTGCCATACGGGAATCTGCCAGAAATCTCCCTTCGCGGTTGCTCGTGCACCAGGTGCGAGCGGGGCAAAAATTGGGGTATCGATTATCATGCATCCACATCGTCAAAGATGCCGCGGGCCTGGCGAGGCTGAAGGCTCTGAGATATTTGGTTCGTCGAGTGATAGGGCTCGTCCCGCCGCTCTTGGGAAACGCTCGACACCAGTCATAGAGCCGCTAGTAGGAGCACTCGCCCTGCACGACCAATTCGTGCTCCTAGAGCTGCCCGCCCCACGCGTTCAGATACATTTTCCCCGTTAGGCCGGAGCATATCCGCCGGCTACTTCAGTTACCTTACTAAGCGGAGGCAGCTACTGGCCGGGATTACTGCTATATAGATTCACAATCCAAGTCTTCAGACAGGGAGGTGAAAAGACTGTGTCCCTAATAGATGATGTTGACGCCTTGCAATCGATCTTCATCAATCGTGCGACAGGCAACGGTAACAACGATGATGAGCGGGATTACCAGCTCTACCGGCAGGGCGTGCTTGACGACCCGCGTGCGGCTTCACTCGTTCCGGCTTGGGTGAAGCGCCACCGGAACTTGGATCAGTTTTGGGGCTTCATTCAGCCGAAGTTTCCTTCCTACGCTGAGCGCAGGACATTCATCTGGGATGAGTTCAGAAAACTGGTCGAATTCGCAGAATCTAAAGACGTACATCCGTCAGACGCGGTTGTGTCGGAGGCGATGAATCGCTTTGACGCTGAGCACGTCCGCATAGCATGGATTAAAGCACTTGAACGTCGCGCTTCGGATCCCGAGGGTGCTATCACCATGTCCCGAACGCTCTTGGAATCCGTCTGCAAACATATCCTGGATGAAGCTGGTAAGAGCGAGTACGAAACGACTCCCGACCTTAACAAGCTCTACAAGCAAACTGCCTCGCTTCTTAACCTCACAAAAGCACAGCATGAAGAGGTTGTGTTCAAGCAAATCTTGGGAGGCTGCACAGCTGTCGTCGAAGGCTTGGGAGCGTTGCGAAACCGCCTCAGCGATGCTCATGGGAAAGGTAAAAGTGGTGCTAAAGCCGCTCCCCGTCACGCTGAACTGGCAGTTAACCTTGCTGGTTCCATGGCTCTGTTTCTGCTAGCAACGTGGGAAGCTAAGTGCGGTCAGTGAGAGATATAGCACAATTGGGTTGCAGCTTGGGCAAGTTAAGAAGCAGACGATCGGTTTGGAATAGCCGGCAGATTGGCTTGCCTTCCCGACGTATGAGGGTCGAATGGATAAAGAAAGCGGCATCGAGCAGCGTATGCAACGCTTCTTGGAAAGCCAAGCACATGTGACTCCTTTGGATGGTCATGTGCCACAGCCGCCAGGCGTTAAAATTGCTGACTATTTGTTCTTCGACCGGCAAGCGGTCGTGGAGATGAAGACGCTAGACATCGACCCCAAGAACAAGATCTTGGAAGGCGCTAAGCCGATAATGGAGTCTCCGGAATTTCCGCTGATTTTCGGGGCCTACGATTTGGAGGCTGCAATCAAGTGCACGCCTGGCGGCGAATCACATCTCTTTAATATCTTTTCAAGAGCTACTCGTATGATCGAAGGGGTACTGAGGAATGCCAAGCGACAGATCGCCTCATCCAAGAAGCTGCTGGGCTTAGACCCTGATACCCCTGGGGTGGCCCTAGTTCTTAATGAGTCTGTCGAAAGCATACCCATCTCTCAGCTCGTCGATAGGTTCAGTTTTCGCCTGACAGGTGATGGAAAGGAACCCGCTAGATTTTCGGAGATTGATTTCGTCATCCTTGTCCAGACTACGTATAGGTTGCGTAACACGGATGCACCTGTGGTGCCCACATTTGTCATAAGTAATGATTTCAACGCGCATCGACACCATCTAATCGAAAAAGGGATCGGAGAATTCCTGCGTGATTGGGCATTCTCACAAGGGCACAATTATGTACAAACCAACGACCCCACTAGGCTTCGCTTTGAGCATGTCCAGAAACCGGCTCTATTGCCGAAGTCTCTTCAAGATGTTGTGGAGTTGGCGTATCGCCGACGGCGTTACATGCAGTATTGGAACGATCATGAGCTGATCACCCATGGAAAAAGAGTGGTTGAGAATATGCTTTCGATTGTACTCATCGGAAGACCAAAGCCCTCAGAAGCCAATGCGATGCTTTACATGAAACACTTTGCCGAACTGCTCGAGGAGTGCCGTATTCGCAGCTTTGATTTTAAAAGGATCATGAGCCAGATCCCAAGGGGGGAGTAGAAACCATCCTATCAATCTTTGATCCCGAGCTGTCGCGGTTGATGGATTGGCATGTCTCGTAGCAGTGCCGATGCTTGGCACGGATGCCATCAGTACATGCCGCCTTGCAGATGAGCGCGAACGGCCGCTTTGAGTTGAAGCGGCCGTTCAGCAACGTGGCCATGAGACCAGGCGGCACTATCCAAACTGCCCGGTTTTCGTTTCTTCAACATCTACTTACCAGTCACGATCCTTTCTCGAATGAGGTTGAACAACTCCGCCTGGTAAACTGCGTCGTCCAAGGCATCGTGATTGCCTGAGCTTTCAGGATTCACAACCTTCTCAATTTCGCTTGAGCGGGTCGACTTCCAAGTGCATTGAGAGGTACCAAAGAACATTGATTTGATATCCAACGCCGCGATACCGAAAGGGTTCTCGCCGAGGAACTGATGGAAATAGTAATTCACAAAGCTCCAATCGAATGATGCATTGAAACCCACGAACACTATCGACTGGTCAGAGCCCGCCAGTGACTCCACCCAGGTCTTAAACTGAGACATCGCCTCAACAGGCTCCAGCCCCTCTTTGCGCATCTTCTCCAAGGACAGTCCCGTGACCTCCAGAGCCGCTGGCACAAACTCATCTGAGATAGGCTTCAGATAGCATGAAAAACGCTCAGCTGGGTTCGAAGCGACACATGCGCCGATGGACAGCATGCTGTACTTACCAGGAATTGGACCTGATGCCTCGATGTCGACCGAGATGAAGATTTCATTGTCGCCTTTCATAATTACTCCGTTTGAGCAGGTGCCTGGCTGGAAACCATGGTTTCCCATTACCAGTAATCGAAGCTCTGAGAAAGATTAGCGATGGGATCGGTCGCCCCGCATCCCCCATTTTCTAGCCGATAAAACAACCAGGTCGTCTACTTATCTTCCATGACCGGAGACGGACGCATCGCAAGAATCGAGTCGGTCAAGTCCTTGTAGCTCAGCGGCCGATCTGGGAAGGCTTTAGCCATTGCAGTCGGGTAGAGACGAGTTCGGATATCGGAGTATGTCCATGCTGGTTGACCATTCCGCTCTCCAGTGACGGCTGCCAGCTCGGAGAGTTGCTTGTCCGTAAGCTCCATGCCTACCAGATCCATGCTGAACAGCTCTTTCCGCTCAGTTGCATCTGGGCGGGTGAACTCTTCAACGATGGCTGCTCGACGACGAAGTGCCGCGTCCAAGACGGAAAGCCGGTTAGTGCACAAAATCATCACGATCCGACCGCCATATTTTCGCAGTTCGTCCACACCTTGGATCAAGGTATTCACCGCCACTTTATCCTCGTGGTGACTCTGGCTCTGCGAGCGGGAAGCTGCAATCGAGTCGCCTTCGTCGATGATAAGAATCGCCCGGCGCTTTTTACCAGCTGCTTCGATAACTTCTGCAAAAGCCTGGGTCAGCAGTGTGCCCATCTCACCGACCTTGCCGGAACCACGAACACGGTTACTCAGTTTGAACAGGACGGAATCCTCAGCGCGCGAATCGCGGACAATACGGTTGGCAATGCATTCCGCTGTTGCAGTTTTCCCGGTACCAACGTCGCCATGAAAGATCACGAGAGGGTACTGGTCGGCAACCAGATTGCAGATCGGCAGTACACGTTTATGGTGCACCTTGCTCCACTCAGACAATTGGCCCTGATTTAGCAGCAGCTGGAGCTGGTTCTGCACACGCTCGTAGCGGCCCTTAAACCCGAGCAACACTTTCTCACGCTCAGTCAGCTGGGCTTCCGGCAATTCAATCGCCGAGTCAAATACGCTATTGTTGCTCATCGGGTGTAGTCCTTTCGTTCCATACCGTAGCCGTTGCTGGAGTATTCGCGACCACCACTCTGGGTGAGCTGTGAGTGGCTGATGTCGTCGTAGGAGGTCGTCCAGTTGATTTTCAACTTGCCAGACATTTTCTCCCGGGCTTGCTGGGTGTAACTGTCGTTGTAGGACAGAATGATACGCAGGTGGGCACCCGGAATTTTCGGCCAGCGGGCATCACCTGGACGCTGATTGGCCAAGGAGCCAGACTCGTTGACGTAGTACCGAGTGGCCTTTTGCTCAACGCCGTTGCTCAGCAGGGTGAGATCCGCAAATTTCAGGTAGCCGTTCTTGGCCAGGAGCTCGACGTCATAGGCCCATTCTCGTGCCTTGGCTTCAGTTACAGCTTCGCTGCTCGAGGCGATCATCAGGAGGTCGGCAGTGATACGTCGTACGACTGCTTCAATGTCAGTGGTGGTGTAGGTGGTAGTTTGAGTGGCGCTGTAGCTCATGCTGCGTCCTCGACTTTGAAGCCCTTACCGAACAGCTCTTTCCAAATCTCGAAGTCGTCCTCCACCGATGCGAAGTGCGCGGTCTCCCATGACTCCTCAGCAATCTGGACGATCTCCTGGCGCTCTTCCTCGGTGATGCGGCTCGCGACATTGTTCGTGTCGCATACCGGATCGATGATTACGACCGGATCAGAGAATTCGGGCACTCGGCCGTTTTCAGGGAACTTGATGACTTCCTTGAGGCCCGAGTCCGCGATGTAGAGGAGGAAGTCACGGAAGCGCTTCTCCAGCGTGCCGGTCTTCCCTTTCACTTCGAGCACGTGAGCCATGATGAGCTCAATGTGGAAGGACTTAAGCGGGCACTCCTTCCAGGTACGCCAGCGCTTAGCCAGACGAACAAGGGTGCGGAAGTCGGGGTCTTCGTCCTTGCGATCCTTCACGAACTTCACCTGGCAAGGTGCACAGGTTTCCGTCTTTGTCCCGTCGATGCGGTCGAACTGCCAGCCATAGCCATCTTTGCTTGGGTTTTCGATGACTGGAACGATATCGACCTCCAGCCCAGTCCCCACGAAGGTAACCTTCGCTGCCTTGCGCTGGATTTCAAAGTCTTCAACTGACTTGTTGGGGTACAGCTTGATCAGGGCGTCATAGATTTTCTGGCTCAAGGTGGCGAAAGTTTCTTCATCTACCTTCTGGCCGCTGATGTAGAAAACCACGTCAACGTCGGCGGGGTTTTGGGAATTCGGCCGAAGGATGGTGTGCTTGGCGAACGAGCCTGCCTTCACCACCTTCTTGATGGTGATTTTATCCTGTGTCTTCAGACTTTCCTTCAGCGCAGCAATCAGACGATCGACCTGTGCGTTGTAGGTCTCCCGCTTATCCTTCGGCAGGCGCAGCACGTTACTGTCGTAATACTTGATTTGTGTGTTGGTGAGTGGCATGTGCCATTCCCTCCTAGAGATGTTGTGTTAGTCGCAACAGCCTTCCTACCAGCAGCTACACCACATGCCGACGGATGAGATGGCGCGGCGATTCGAGCATCAGGCCCCAATCGCTCTTACGGCTCGCTGTAGGTCACCTCTCCCTCCTCGCTATCCGAAGCCCAAGGAGAAAATTGCGCCTTGCAGCTTGCTAGCGTATGATTACTATACGCATATTTTTTATATGCAGTCTAGTTTTTATACGCTATGAGGTCGATCATGACAACCGAGTCCACACCCACGGACGACCAACCCACCAGCAAGGGACGGCAAGGAGCACGTTGGGGACAGGAGCGTCGCTTGGAGTTCATCGACTACCGACTGCGATGGGATGGGCAGATCAACAGAAGCAGCCTCACTAACTTCTTCGGGATTTCCGTGCCTCAGGCGTCCCTGGACATCACTGAATACACGAAGCTTGCTGAGAACAATCTGGAGTACGACACCCGTGCCCGGGTTTACCGAGCAACCGAGGCGTTCAAGCCCCTCTTCCAGTCCAGTGCCGTCGAGCGCTATCTAGAAGATCTGTTACGGGTAGCTGTTCAGCCAGAGGTGCCATATGGGAGCTTTTTGGGTTGGCAGTCCCCAGTTGCTGCAGTACCTCGGCTAGGTCGTCGGCTCAATGCCGATGTAGTCGGCGAGATTCTGCGCGCGATTCGCGAGGCGGGTTATGTTGAGGTCACCTATCAATCCATGACCGACCCTGAAGGCAGCGAGAGAAATCTGTCCCCACACGCCTTGGTACATGACGGTAATCGCTGGCATGCCCGAGCTTACTGTCACAAGCGCAAAGGCTTTCGAGACTTCTCACTCACGCGAATCAAGCGCTGCAAGTACATGGGGGCCGACCGGGAGCGAGCTTCGGAGGACACTGCCTGGAACACCATCGTTGATGTCGTACTTACCGCACATCCAGATCTCAGCCCCGCTAAGCGCCAACTGATCGAAAGTGATTACCTAATGGAGAGCGGTGAAATGCACATTGAGTGCCGACAAGCACTCCTTCTCTACCTCATGTTTCAGCTTAACCTGACTGATGATCAGGCAGGTCAGAAGCCCGAGGTTGTTCAGGTCGCCCTGAAAAACAAGGATGAAATCCAGACGTTGCTTAAGTCATAACACCTAAAAAATCAGCCAACACTCAACACCTCAGCTACCGGAACTGTCACGATGGCAAACCTTGAAAATGAATTCATTCTAATTGCAGGCAGCATCTCCAAGAAGGCAGAGAAGGCCCCGATCGACCTCGCGCACGACTTCACCCGCGCGGTGACCAAAAGCGTCCTGACCGCAAAGGGTGGCCTGGTCGTCTACCTAGCTGGTCTACCCACCAATGGCGCTGGAGATGCACTGACCTTCGATTGGACGGTGGCCTACGAGGCGGAGAAGTTGTTGGCTGGTTACGCCCCCGCTCGACAGTTGAAGATCATTACCTCCCAACTGGCCATGCGCGAAAAAATGACTCTCGAGCAGCGCACACTCATACGCCGGCTCTCTGCTGAAAATTTCGCAGAAATCATCTACGTCGAGGATGACTTGGTCACCGGCGGAAATATCGGTGATGAGCAAGTGGAAGTGGCCACTGCGATGATTGCCCTGGGCGGTGGTAAGGGAGTTTCCGACCGAGCCCGCAAGATGCGCAGACGGAAGCTTCCCGTGCTGCCATTTGACCTGCAGCTCGGTGGCTTCAGCGAAGATGGCGAAGGCGCACGCGGTCTGCGTGATACCTTCTTCAAGGAGCCTCTTACAATGTTCCACTTCACTGGCGAGCAGGTGAAGGGGCGCCTGGACAGCATGTCTCTGCAGGAGCCGCTCTACGGCTTGGACAAGCTGGCAGACCTTTCCGTTGGACTTTTCCTGGCGGAAATCGAGGCCAAGGAGGCAGCACGCTCTCCAGATCTTCTGGTTATCACGGCCATCGCCATTGAGCTCGCCGCTGCGAAGAAAGTGTTCGGTATCGGCGAGGATGTACCTGCACGCTATTCCAAAAATGGCATTCATTTCTGGCCCGTAACCATACAGCGAGCGGATGGCCCTCTTTCATGTGTAGTTGCCTCTCTTGGCAACGCAGGCAACGTCAATGCAAGCGGCATCACCACACTTCTGTTGTCAGAGCTGAACCCCAAAAAGGTCCTGATGATGGGGATCGCGGGCGGACGTCGTAAAAAATTGAGCCTCGGCGAAGTCATTTTGTCCGAGCGCGTCGTGTACTACGAAGGGGCAGCAGCGCACGCTGGGGGCAAGATTGCGCTACGGCCAGAGATGCAACGCCCCGGGCTTTCTACCCAGCAAGATCTCAATGCTTACTTCGCAACCACATCTCTGCCTGCTCGCCTGCAGGAGCGTGCAGAAAAGCTGGGCTTCACGATTCCGGCAGAGTCCGTCGCGGGGGAAGTTGCAGCAAGGCTAATGGTATCGCCAGCAACCATTGCCTCCGGCGAACTGCTCGTTCGAGACCCAGAGGTCTTCGAAGGCTTCCAAGGCATTCACGAAAAAGCACTGGTAGCTGAGATGGAAGCTTACGGGGTATTCGATGCCTGCGAAAAGCAGAACGTGCCTGTATTGGTCGTCCGCGGAATCAGCGATTACGGCGACACGACCAAGGACAACACCTTCCACAAGGTGGCTTCGGAAGCTGCTGCCATTGTGACTCTTGATTACGCCACACACGGGTGGAGCCGAAGATAAGCTAATCATAATTGGGCGGCGGTGTTCAAACTTGAAGCATTCTCTATAGGTGCTTCTCAGGCGACCCCCGCACGCCCTCTTGTGCCCTGCTCGCCTTGAGATGTTATACCCGTTTCGCGTAATCAAACGTCAGTTCGACTAAGGTGAAAACTCACAGGCGAATTGTGAAGTCCGCGCCACCCAGGGGCAGCGCGCAAGGATGATCCCAAGCAAGCAGCGACATCCGCCATCACCGCACGAAAACAGCACCTCAGCTTAAACCCAGCGCACTGAAAACGACTCGCACAGTCACGTCGAAATTCTCCAGAGTAAGTACATCAATTGGCGAACGACCCTTAAGTCGCTCATGAGGCTCACAGACCGTCCGATAGAGCCTCCACCCATCAACATCCGGAAACCGCGCTAACGCAGCAAGTACCAACTTGTGTCGCAATGGATCAAGCTGCCAATCTGGAATGCGCTGACCACGATTCCCCAGGCTCAGGGACAGAAGGCGTCGAGCCTTGATATCACGGTTGATCTGATCTCGGGATTTGCCTGCCAATTTGGCGAAGACAAGCAGCGGCAAATTACTCGAAGCCTCATAGGTGGCCAGCATCTCAGCACGTTCGCGCTGGATGTCAGACACGTGAGATTTATGCGGTTTTTCAGTCGTCACCGAAAGAGGTACGACAGGCGACTGATGCGACACGACAAGATCCGACTCGTCGTTAACCGAAGCCTTGGGCACCGAGACCGTTGCCACTGGAAAGTTGCCGTTGAACTGAATGGAATTTGCTCTCACGTTTTCAAGTGACGGCAGCGAAGCGGCCCCTTCCAATCGGATGGTAAGCGGTGAGCTTGCCGCTTTCAGCTGGCCCTGCCCCCACAGATCCAGGCGGTTCGCCCAGTCCTGCATCATGGTCCGGCGCTGTTCAACGTACTCCGCGTGGTTGTAAGCCGCACTCACCTTATCCGGATCAGCATGAGAAAGCTGAGCATCCACCCACACCTTCGGGTATCCGATCTCGTTCAACGCCGTCGAGATCGTCGCCCTCATCCCATGACCGGTGAGTTGATCGGCGTACCCCATACGGCGTAACGCGCCATTCAGCGTGTTCTCGCTGATGCGTTTGCTTAGATCACTTCGATGTGCAAACAGGTAGCGCTGCGCAGGGACAACCTGGTCCAGCAAGTAACGCACGATCTCCAGCGCCTGAACCGACAACGGTACGATATAAGGCGGTACATTTTGGATTTGCTTACCTGGCTTTCGCATGGCTAGCTGGAGCTGTTTCACCACCTCCGCGGGTATCACCCACAAGCGCTTCTCCAGATCGAACTGGTCGGGTGTGGCCAAGCGCAATTCGCCCGTGCGGACACCTGTCAGCAACAACAACCGAAGGCCAAGCCGAGTTTGGTTGGCACCGCCGTAATTTCGAAGAGCAACCATCAATCCCGGGAGCTCGTCCATACGAAGAAATGGATTGTGCGTAACCGGAGGTTTGGGGAGTGCAACTACATCAAGGTCTGAAGCTGGGTTGTGTTCCAGCCCCTCGATCTTCACCAGCGCATAGCGGAACAATTGGTTGAACCAGGTCCGGCATTTTTCGGCGGTTGTTAAGGCCTTGCGCTGTTCGATCCTGCTCAGCAAATCCAATAGATCGTGACGATTGATATCGTAGATGGAGCGTCCGCCCAGCGTGGGCAGGACGTCCTTATTGAAGATTCTCAAGATCTGCGAGAGCGTGCTCTGGCGCCCTTCCTTCAGGCTTAGCCTGCGGAACGCTACCCACTGATTGAACACGGCCTCGAAGGTGTGCTCCTTAGCAGCATGAACAGCAAGTCGCTGTTGTTTACGATGCTCATAGGGATTGATGCCCTGGGCAACCAAGGCGCGCGCCTCGTCACGTCGAGTACGTGCATCTTTGAGGGAAATTTGCGGGTAACAACCCAAGGACATGCGCTTCTGCTTGCCCGCCCAGTAGTAGCGGAAGAGCCAGACTTTTCCACCTCTGGCCGTCACGTTGAGTGTGAGACCATCACTGTCACCGAGGGTGTAGTCGTTACCAGTGATTCGGGCATGCCGAACTGTCATTTCTGAGAGTGCCATCGCGAGCTCCTGAACAGAGTCAGGGCCAGATGCTCATCTCGCTACACAATCTGCTCCAGCATTTAACCGATTCAGTGCTCGTCAGAATCCTGGACTCAATTCTGGACTTAAACGCACCGGATAGTGCTGGATTTCAGTGGTTCCCGCTGGAACGAAAAAAGGGCCTAAAGGCCCTGATTTCAATTACTTACAGAATTCAGTGGAACTCTGTAGCGCAATATTTGGAGCGGGAAACGAGACTCGAACTCGCGACCCCGACCTTGGCAAGGTCGTGCTCTACCAACTGAGCTATTCCCGCGTCTTGGTGTGGCGCATTCTATAGATTCAAAACACGCCGTCAACCCTTTGATTCAAAAAAGTTTTATTTCGGATCAACGTCGGTGCGCAGGTGCGGCCAGGCGGCGCGCAGGTATTGGACCATCGACCACAATGTCAGGCCTGCGGACACCAGCAGCAATGCGTAACCCAACAGCACCCAGAAGCTGAAGTCCGAGGGGTTCGCCAACAGGATAACCAGAGCCAGCATTTGGGCGGCGGTTTTCCATTTGCCCAGGTTCGATACCGCAACCTGGGCACGGGCGCCCAGTTCGGCCATCCATTCACGAAGGGCCGATACGACGATTTCGCGTCCGATGATCACCGCTGCCGGCAAGGTCAGCCAGAGGTTGCCGTGTTCCTGCACCAGCAGCACCAGCGCCACCGCGACCATCAGCTTGTCGGCCACCGGGTCGAGAAATGCGCCAAATGGCGTGCTCTGCTCCAGGCGGCGGGCCAGGTAGCCGTCGAGCCAGTCTGTTGCGGCGGCGAAGGCGAAGACCGAGGCGGAGGCCACGTAGCTCCAGTGGTACGGCAAATAGAACAGCAATATGAAGATCGGGATGAGCAGGACGCGTAGAACGGTAATCAGATTTGGGATATTCATCGGCACAACTGGCTACGAGGTTGACGGGCATTCTACTCGCTATGCAGGTTCGCATAAATCGACTCTGCGAGCTTTTTACTGATACCGGGTGCTTTGGCTATCTCTTCGATGCTGGCACGAGACAGCTCCTGCAAGCCACCAAAATGTTTCAACAGGTCGCGCCGGCGCGTCGGTCCAACCCCCGCCACGCCTTCCAGCGTAGACGTACGGCGGGTCTTGCCACGCCGGGCACGGTGGCCGGTGATCGCGAAGCGGTGGGCTTCGTCGCGGATCTGCTGGATCAGGTGCAGCGCTGGCGAGTCTCCCTTCAGGGTGAACTCATGAGCCGCATCGTTCAGGTAAAGGGTCTCGAAACCGGCCTTGCGCGTGGCGCCCTTGGCCACCCCCAGCAGTATCAGGTCCGGAACCGACAATTCATTGAGCACGTCTCGAGCCATGGACAACTGGCCCTTGCCACCGTCCACCAACAGGATGTCCGGCAACTTGCCCTCACCGTCCTTCAGCTTGCCGAAGCGCCGCATCAGTGCCTGGTGCATCGCTGCATAGTCATCGCCCGGGGTAACGCCTTCAATGTTGTAACGGCGGTAATCGGACTTGATAGGCCCCTCCGGACCGAATACCACGCAGGAGGCAACCGTCGCCTCACCGCTGGAATGACTGATGTCGTAGCACTCCAGTCGCTGCGGTGGTTCGTCCAGGTTAAGAACGTCGGCAAGCGCTTCGAATCGCGCCGCCACGTGCTGACGGTTGGCCAAGCGCGCACCGAGGGCCTGTTCGGCGTTGGTCACGGCCAGCTGCTGCCAGCGCGCCCGGGTGCCGCGTACGCGGTGGCTGATGGTCAGTTCGCGACCGCGGAGCTTGTCGATGGCCTCGATCAGGGCTGGGAAGTCTTCATGCACCACGTTGACGATCAACTCGCTGGGCAAGTCGCGTTCCGGGCTGCTGATGTAGTACTGCCCGAGGAAGGCTGCCATGACTTCGGCCACGTCTTCCTCGATACCCACTTGGGGGAAAAAGTTCTTGCTACCCAAAACGCGGCCGCCGCGCACGCTGATCAGGTGGACGCAGGCGCCGCCGGGGTTGATGAACGCCGCAACGACGTCGACATCACCGCTGCCGCCTTCCATGCTTTGCTGGTCTTGCACACGGCGCAGCAGCCCGATCTGGTCGCGCAGCTCGGCGGCGCGTTCGAATTCGAGATTGATCGATGCTTCTTCCATCGCCGCCGACAATTCGTCGGTCAGCGCGTTGCTGCGCCCTTCCAGGAACATCACCGAGTGACGCACGTCTTCGGCGTAGATCTCGGGCTCCACGAGCCCGACACATGGGGCCTTGCAGCGCTTGATCTGGTATTGCAGGCACGGCCGGGTGCGGTTCTTGTAGTAGCTGTCCTCGCACTGGCGAACGAAGAAGGTTTTCTGCAGCAGGCTCAGGCTTTCACGAATGGCCCCGGCGCTGGGGTAAGGACCGAAATACCGCCCCTTGGCCTTTTTGGCCCCGCGATGAATGCTCAGGCGCGGAAACGCCCCATCGGACAGGAACACGTACGGGTAGGACTTGTCGTCGCGCAGCAGGATGTTATAGGGCGGACGCCATTCCTTGATCAGCGTCTGCTCAAGTAGCAGTGCTTCTGTTTCGTTGGCGGTGATGGTGGTCTCGATCTGCGCAATGCGCCCCACCAGGGCCGCGGTCTTCGGCGCGAGGCCGGTCTTGCGGAAATAACTGGCCAGGCGCTTCTTGAGATTCTTGGCCTTGCCGACATAAAGCAGGCGCGCGTCGCTGTCGAACATGCGGTACACGCCAGGGCGACCGCTGCAGGTGGACAGGAAAGCGCTGGGATCAAACAGTTCGGTCATTGTCAGGCGCTGGCATCGACCATGCCGTGTCGCACCGCCAGCAGCGTCAACTCGACATCACTGCTGATCGAAAGCTTTTCGAAGATACGGTAACGGTAGGTATTGACGGTCTTGGGTGACAGGCAGAGCTTATCGGAAATGATCTGGACCTTCTGGCAGCCGACGATCATCAGCGCAATCTGGATTTCCCGCTCGGACAACGCATCGAAGGGCGAGTCGTTGGTCGGTTGGAAAGACTTGATCGCCAGTTGCTGGGCGATCTGCGGGCTGATATAGCGCTGGCCGGCAAACACCAGGCGGATGGCCTGGACCATCTCGTTCAAGCCGGCGCCCTTGGTCAGGTAACCCGCCGCGCCCGCTTGCAGCAGCCGGGTCGGGAACGGGTCTTCTTCACAGACAGTCACCGCGACAACCTTGATGTCCGGATGGCTGCGCAGCAGTTTACGCGTGGCTTCGAGGCCGCCGATGCCCGGCATCTTGACGTCCATCAGCACCACATCGGGTTTCAATTCACGCGCCTTGATCAGGGATTCTTCCCCGGATTCGGCCTGGCCAACCACTTGCAGGCCATCGATGTCAGCCAGCATCCGTGTGATGCCCGTACGGACGAGATCATGGTCGTCGACCACTAACACCCTAATCAAGCAGACACCTCACGATTTGGTCTTGTATGGGTTGCCTCACACCTTAGCAAAAAGCATTCGACAGACCTAGCGCAAAGGGGCAGATAAAAGTTACAACAATCTTCCTGACCCGACATCCGAAACCTCAAGCGGCGACGTCCCGCTGCATCCTTAGAAAACATTCATCCTCGCCGACGACGCGCAGCCCCAGGCGCTCGTAGAGCTCCCTGGCCGGATTATCCTTGAACACCGTCAGACGCAAAGCTGGGCGACGCTCCAGCGCCACCATCGTCCAGACCTGTCCGATCGCCCAAGTTCCCGCCCCCTGCCCATGGAACGCCTTGTCGATCTGCAATTCGCGGATATACAGCGCACGAGCGTCGCGGCTGAGGCTGACGAAACCCAGCGCCTGCTCGCCCCGATGGATGATCCAGTTCTGGCGAATCACCCAGGCCAGATCAAATGCTTCGTCCTGCCATAGCAAATCATGACGCAGATAATAGGCAAGCATATTGCTGCACGTCAGTTGTCGGGCGAATTCGATATCATCGAATTCAGCCGGGCGCCATTCGAAAATCATGTAAACCTCGTCAAAGTGGCACCACCTGCCCTACCCAGCGGTTAGCCCGGGGCAAGCCATCATTGGCCATCAGAACTGCGGCGAAGGCTCGGCTCATGGTTTGTCCTTGGCAGAAAGTGCAGGGGCTGAGTTTGTCACAAAGCCCACCGGACTCAAGCGGCGTGAACGGTGTCATCAAGCCGATAGGATTTTCTTATTGAACCAGCGCGCCGCGCTCTAGTAAGCTGCGGGTCATTCATCGGAGACAGACCATGTTCAACGCCCTTGCACAGCTTCACACCGCCAGCGCCCCGCGCTCGGTTGCGGCTGCCCGGCTGAACAGTGTCCAGACTCCGGTCAGCTTTTATTTTGGGTATTGGTTTAGCCACTGGCGCGCCTGATACCCAACCGGCGCCCATTTAAAACGGGTCGCCTACCAGAGTTTTCCAAACCCCCGGTCGGCCTCCCGACCGGGGGTTTTGTTTTTTCAGGCCCCAGACAATTGCAGCACCAGACAACTTGAGGATCGAACCATGAACTACGCCACTTATTACCGTTACGACAGTTTTGCCGCCTGGCGATTTACCAGCCACCGCTCGGGACAGCCTGCCGCCTCCGATCGGTCACCTACCGGTGGCATGTCTTCACTGCCGGCCATCACGGCCAATTGTCGAACACCCCTATAGGGCCGGCGCGCGGGAACGAACCCGCCGCTCGCCCAGGAAGCCAGATCATGAATTCGTCCGTTTCTGCTTTGCCACTGTCCACCCTCACGCCTGCCAATGAAGCGCTGACCCTGCGTCTGCCAAGCGCTCTGCAGCTCAAACAGCAATTGCCGCTCGCCACTGCGTTGAGTCAACAGGTCGAGACCCATCGCCGAGCGGTGCGCGCGATCCTCGACGGCGAAGACTCCCGCTTGCTGGTCATCGTCGGCCCCTGCTCGATCCACGATCCAGCGTCTGCGCTCGAATACGCCGCCAACCTGGCGCGCCTCGCCCACGAAGTGAGCGACAGCATGCTGCTGGTCATGCGCGCCTATGTCGAAAAGCCGCGCACCACCGTCGGCTGGAAAGGCCTGGCCTACGACCCCGACCTCGACGGCAGTGACGACATGGCTGCCGGCTTGAACCTGTCCCGGGAACTGATGAGAGAGATGCTGCGACTCGGCCTGCCGATCGCCACGGAATTGCTGCAGC
This sequence comes from Pseudomonas sp. AGC41, assembly GCF_057334555.1. Taxonomy (NCBI): domain Bacteria; kingdom Pseudomonadati; phylum Pseudomonadota; class Gammaproteobacteria; order Pseudomonadales; family Pseudomonadaceae; genus Pseudomonas; species Pseudomonas sp. AGC41. The sequence goes on along the minus strand of NZ_JBHFJB010000028.1, from coordinate 24,475 downwards.
CCATGGCCGCTGGCTACTTCGACGATCTGCTCAGTTGGGTCGCCATCGGTGCCCGGACCACGGAATCGCAGATTCACCGGGAAATGGCCAGCGGCCTGGGCATGCCAGTCGGTTTCAAGAACGGCACGGACGGCGGGGTCGGCATCGCCTGCGACGCCATGCGCTCCGCCGCTCACCCTCATCGACACTTCGGAATGGACAGCCAGGGGCACCCGGCGATCGTCCAGACCCAGGGCAACCCCGACACTCACCTGGTGCTGCGCGGCGGCCATCGCGGGCCGAACTACGATCGCCAGAGCGTTGCGCGGATTCATGACGACCTCACCCGCCTCAAGATCCCGGCCCGGATCATGGTCGATTGCAGCCATGCCAACAGCGGCAAGGACCCGTTGCGCCAGCCGCAGGTGTTCCATGACGTATTGGAACAGCGTCTGCACGGGAACCGCGCCCTCATTGGCATGATGCTGGAAAGCCATCTGTTTGAGGGTTGCCAACCATTGGGGCCGACGATGCGCTACGGCGTATCGGTGACCGATGGATGCCTTGGCTGGGAGGCCACCGAGCAACTGCTGCGCCAGGCCGATCGCAAGTTGCGAGTGCAGGCCTGACCCATCTGATAGGGGCCCTCCGTGAAGGGAGGGCCCCGCTCAACCGGGCGTCCGGGTACGCACCTCGATGGTGATCTCCACAGACCGCTGGCTGACATCGTCGAGTCTTTCGACTTGATAGAACAGTCGCACCGACCGGTTTCGCTGCTCCTGCCAATATGCGGCCGGCACCTCGAATACAAGCGGTTGGCCGACCATCGCCTCGGAGATTTCCCGGTCCTGCACATGGGTGTAGGTCCCATTGCATTGCAGACCGACCCATTCGCCCGCTGCCAACCCAGCGCCATCGATGACCACCGTCACCGGACCTTGCAGCGTTTCGATGTCGAGCACTCCTTCGTTCAATCCAGTTACCCGAGGCGCCTTCAGCGCAGGGCGCACCAAGGGGCCGATATTCACGGACAATGACTCGGCCTGGCGTGCCGAGCGGCCATGCCTGACAACGTAGACCAGGCTCAGCCTGCGGCCGACATACGGGGCAATGTGTACAGGGTCGATCCAGAATGACACTTCACGTCCCAACATATGCTTCTCAATGTGCAGCACGTCGTGCCAAAGCGCCTTGTTATCCTGGCAGATACTCAAGGCCAGCCGATCGCCAAGCGCCATCCTGGAATAGGGCCGAATGGTCACCCGCGTCCCTTCCGGCACCCGGGCGGGATCAAGGCTGCCGCCCACCGCATCATCGGCAATCGGCGGCAACAACAGCTCGGGCGTGTCGCCAACTTCAAGCTGCAAGGCCTGGGACACTAGCACGCCGGGAATCCACTTTCCGGCGACCTGGTAGGAGACCTCCAGCGATCCACCGTCGAGCTCAGCGATATGCGGTTCGCGAACAACAAACACCACGTCCCGTCCGACCTGCCGTTCGGTAATAAATCTGCTGGTTTCATGCCGGTAGGGGTCGCCTTCGTTATTGAGTCCATGCCAACGCAGCCGCACTTCATCACCGCTCGTCATCGTCGGATACGGCTTGATAGTGACCACGGCCTTGTTCCAGGCCGGATCCACCACACCACCCCTGGCCTTCGTCAGGGAAGGCGCGGGCAGTCTCGCGCAGCATGGGTCGCTACGCTCCTGCGTCGATGGGTAAGTTTTCATTTTCACGTTCCAGTCCTTTGGAGAAGGCGCCGTTCACATCACGGCGCCGGTGAAGCCATTTGAACCCGCCCGCGACAAATGCGCAGTCAGACAAGTCGACCACGGTCGGTGGGCTGTTGCGCCTGATGTTGTAGCTGCCAGCCGCGACCACTATCGGAAGTGTTCCGGAACCTTCGCCATCGTCCGCGTTGCAGGCGAGTCTTCCTGCTTCTTCTATTCCAGTTTCGCTGGCTTGCCGCGGTTTGGTCCTACACCGCTCGCTTGTTGCCTGCATTAGAGTGGTGGCGGCAAATCCAGGTGAACCTCTTCGAAAAAGGTATGAACATGCAACGGAATGCAAATACTCACTTTCCCATCCTGCTGGTCCATGGTTTGTTCGGGTTCGACAGGATCGGCTCCTTCGGGCTCTTTCAAAACGTCAAACAGGCTCTGCGCACCGCCGGCGCGCGAGTGTTCATCCCGTACCTGTCGGCTACCCATTGCAATGAAGCCCGCGGTGAACAACTGCTGAAGCAGATCGACCGGGTCCTGAAAGGAACCGGCTCCACCAAGGTCAATTTGATCGGGCATGGCCAAGGTGCGCTGGCAGCCCGTTATGCAGGGGCAATAGCGCCCGAACGAGTCGCCTCGGTCACGTCGGTCAGCGGCCCCAACCAGGGCTCGGAACTGGCCGACTTCCTGCGCAAGGCCCTGACTCCCGGGCGGTTGCCGGAGCATGTGGCGAACCGGGTCGCGACACTTTTCGCCGACTTCATCTCGGCACTCAGCGGCCAGGCCCGGCTTCCACAGAACGCCATCGCGGCGCTGGCGGCACTGTCGACGGAAAGCGTGGGCGCGTTCAACGACCGATACCCCCAGGGCCTGCCCCGAAACTGGGGCGGTAACGGTCCGCAACGGGTCAACGGCGTTCGCTACTACTCGTGGAGCGGCACGCTTCAAGACACGCCAGGCGAACCCTCCCCCGCAGCAGGCCCGCTGCATGATTTCTGCCGGGCCTTTTCCGAATACTTCATTACCGAGGCTGGGCAGAACGATGGCATCGTTGGACGCTTCAGCTCCCACTTGGGCAAGGTCATTCGCTCCGATTACCCACTGGACCACTTGCACGCCATCAACCACCCGAACGCCAGTGGACACCGCAAGGGAACAGACCCGGTAGCGCTCTATATAAGGCACGCCGAGCGTTTGCGAATCGTCGGACTCTGATCGACACGTCGCATTTTTGACAACAAAGCCCTACTGATTCCGGTAGGCTGGACGCTTTGAAAACACTGAAGGAGATTTCCCATGGCCAAAGCCACTGCCCGCCACATCCTGGTATCCAGCGAAGACAAGTGCAACGAACTCAAGGCCCAGATCGAAGGCGGCGCTGATTTTGCCGAAGTCGCCAAGGCAAACTCCACTTGCCCGTCCAGCCGTCAGGGCGGTGACCTGGGCTCGTTCGGTCCAGGCCAGATGGTCAAGGAGTTCGACACCGTGGTGTTCAGCGCCCCGATCAATGTGGTCCAGGGCCCGGTCAAGACCCAGTTTGGCTACCACCTGCTGGAAGTCACCAGCCGCCAGGACTGATCCCGGTTTATCGACATGACGGCCCGCCCTTTGGTGGGCCGTCATGTTTGCATGATGCGAGGGGCTGGCGATGAGCGCGCCGCTCGCGTACAAATCCTGGTCATCGATCACCCGGCTCTAAGGCTGACAATGCGACTGGCGTTTCCCTCCTGGCTACTCACTGCCGTGGTCCTGCTGACAGGCGCCGCCGGTGTGAGCGCCGCCCCCAAACATGCCCTGACTGTTTATGGCGAGCCGGCCAAGTACGCCGAAGGCTTCGGCCACTTTGCCTATGCCAATCCCCAGGCCCCCAAGGGCGGCACGATGCGCCGCTCGGCCATCGAGATCGGCCATTTCGACCATATCCTGCCCTATATCGACAAAGGCATCGGTGTCAGCCAGGTCGACGGCATGCTCTATTCGCCGCTGGCCCAGCGTTCGCTGGACGAGCCCTACACCGTCTACGGCCTGGTGGCCGAGAAAATGGAGCGTGCCGAGGACGGTCTGTCGCTGCGCTTCTACCTCAACCCCAAGGCCCGCTTCGCCGACGGCAAACCCATTACCGCCGGGGACGTGCGCTACAGCTTCGAGCTGCTGATGACCCAGGGCAGCCTGCGCTATCGCACACAGTTCGCCGCGGTCAAAGGCGTCGTGGTGGAGTCGCCTCGCAGCGTTCGTTTTGATTTCAAGAACAACGAGAACCGCACGCTACCACTGGATATCGCCACCCTGCCGGTGTTCCCCGAGCATTGGTGGAAAACCCGTGACTTCGCCAATGGCGGCGGCTACGAAGCCCCGCTGGGCAGCGGTCCGTACCGGGTGAGCAAAGTCGACTCGGGTCGCAGCATCACATTCGAACGCAATGCGGACTGGTGGGGTAAGGACCTGCCGGTCAGTCGCGGCTTGTATAATTTCGACCATTTCAGCATTGAATATTTCGGCGACACCGATGTGGCCCGGCAGGTCTTGCGTGGCGGCGCCTACGACTACAACCGCGAGTTCTCCGCCACCGGTTTTGCCATCGGTTACGACAGCCCGGCCCTGCGCGACGGGCGCCTGCAAAAGGCCCACCTCGCCACCGACGCGCCTCAGCCGGCACAGGGCTTCGTGTTCAACCTGCAACGCCCGCAGTTCCAGGACCGCCGCGTACGCCAGGCGCTGGCCATGCTCTGGGATTTCGAATGGAGCAATCGCCAGATGATGCGCAATGCCTATGTGCGTCAGCAGAGCTTCTTTTCCAACACCGACCTCGCCGCTCGGCAACTGCCCGATCCGGCGGAACTGGCGATCCTCGAACCATTGCGCGGCAAAGTCCCGGATGAGGTGTTCACGCAGGTATTCGAGGCACCAAAAACCGACGGCAGCGGCGTAATCCGTGACAAACAGCTGCAAGCCCTGGCGCTGCTCGAACAGGCCGGTTGGAAGCCCCACGGCGACCGGTTGGTGAATGCCGAAGGCGAGCCCCTGAGCTTCACGTTCCTCAACACCCAGAACGGTATCGACCGTCTGCTGTTGCCCTACAAGCGGACCCTGGCGCAGATCGGCATCGACATGAGCATTCGGCGCATCGACTCGTCCCAGTACGTCAACCGACTGATGAGTCGCGACTACGACATGATCATCACCGGTTATCCCGTGAGTACCTCTCCCGGCATGGAACTCTACAATTACTTCGGCTCGGCGGCCGCCAACGATCCGGGTGCAAACAACTACATGGCCTTGCAGAACCCAGCCGTGGATACCCTCATCGACGGCCTGGTCAAGGCCACTACCCAGAGCGACATGCTCCGCCATGCCCACGCCCTGGACCGGGTACTGCAATGGAATTACTACTGGATCCCCAACTACTACCCGCCAGGCAGCTCGACCGTGTGGTGGAATCGCTTCGGTATGCCGAAGGTCCAGGCCAGCAATGACGAAGCCATCGAAAGCTGGTGGGAAGTCAGCACCACGCCGTTGACCAACGAACAGATGACCGCCGAACGCATCAAGCGCAGCGCACCCGGAGGGCATCATTGATGTGGGCTTATATTGCACGGCGCCTGCTGCTGATCATCCCGACGCTGGTGATCATCTTGCTGGTCAACTTCGTGATCGTGCAGGCCGCACCGGGCGGGCCGGTCGAACAGGCCATCGCCCACCTGCAAGGTATCGGCGGCACCAGTGTCGGCAGTTCGGGTAATGCAATGGCCGGCAGCTCGCGCGCGAGCCGTGGCCTGGACCCGCAACTGATCAAGGACATCGAGAAACAATACGGTTTCGACAAGCCCGCCCATGAACGCCTGTGGCTGATGCTCACCAGCTACGCCCGCCTGGATTTCGGCAAGAGCTTTTTCCGCGGCGCCACGGTCACCGACCTGATCCTGGAAAAGATGCCGGTGACCATTTCCCTCGGGCTCTGGGCGACGCTGATCACCTACCTGGTGTCGATTCCGCTGGGCATTCGCAAAGCCGTGCACCACGGTTCGGCGTTCGATGTATGGAGCAGCACCGCGATCATCATCGGTTATGCAATGCCGGCGTTCCTGTTCGCCATGTTCCTGATCGTGATGTTCGCCGGCGGCACCTCGCTCAACTGGTTCCCGGTGCGCGGGCTGGTGTCGGACAACTTCGAATCATTATCGACGCTGGGCAAGATCGCCGATTACTTCTGGCACCTGGTGCTGCCCGTCACCTCGCTGGTCATCGGCGGCTTTGCCACCCTGACGATCCTGACCAAAAATTCGTTTCTCAACGAAATCACCCGTCAATACGTGGTGACGGCACGGGCCAAAGGCATGAGCGAACGGCGTGTGTTGTACGGCCACGTGTTTCGCAACGCGATGCTGCTGGTAGTTTCGGGCATTCCCCAGGCATTCATCAGCGTGTTCTTCGCCGGCTCGTTGCTGATCGAGGTGATTTTCTCCCTCGATGGCCTGGGGCGCATGAGTTACGAAGCCGCGGTGTCCCGAGACTATCCGGTGGTGTTCGGCTCGCTTTTCATTTTCACCCTGTTCGGCCTGCTGATAAAACTCATCGGTGACCTCTGCTACACCCTGGTGGACCCGCGTATCGACTTCGCCGCGAGGAACGCCTGATGTTCAATTTTTCGCCCTTGGGCCGGCGGCGTTTCGAACGCTTCAAGAAAAACCGTCGTGGCTGGTGGTCACTGTGGCTGTTCATCGGCCTGTTCGCCCTGACCCTGGGCGGTGAACTGATCGCCAACGACAAGCCATGGGTGGTGAGCTACCAGGGCTCGCTGTACTTCCCGGTTTTCAAACGCTACACCGAACAACAATTTGGCGGCCAGCTACCGTTCCAGGCCGACTATCGCAGCAACTATGTACAAAACCTGATTCACAAGGACGGCGGCTGGCTGCTCTTCCCGCCCATTCCTTTCAGCGACGACACGCCCAACTACGACCTCAACCAGCCGGCGCCAAGCCCGCCGTCGACGGTCAACTGGCTGGGCACCGATGATCAGGCCCGTGATGTCCTGGCGCGAGTGATCTTCGGCGCACGGGTGTCGATCCTGTTCGCCCTGGCCTTGACCGCCATCAGTGCGCTGATCGGGATTACCGCCGGCGCCTTGCAGGGTTATTACGGCGGCTGGGTGGATCTGCTCGGGCAACGCCTGCTGGAAGTCTGGTCCGGGTTGCCGGTGCTTTACCTGCTGATCATCCTGTCCGGTTTCGTGGAACCGAATTTCTGGTGGCTGCTGGGGATCATGGCGCTGTTCTCCTGGCTGGCGTTGGTGGACGTGGTGCGCGCCGAGTTCCTGCGCGGGCGCAACCTGGAGTACGTGAAAGCGGCAAGGGCCTTGGGCCTGACCGACCGCAAGGTGATCGTGCGGCACATCCTGCCCAACGCCATGAACGCGACCTTGAGTTACCTGCCGTTCATCCTCACCGGCGCGATATCCACCCTGACGGCCCTGGACTTTCTTGGCTTCGGCATGCCGGCCGGCAGCGCGTCCCTGGGGGAGTTGATTGCCCAGGGCAAACAGAACCTGCAGGCGCCGTGGCTGGGTTTGACGGCGTTTTTCACCCTGGCACTGATTCTGTCGCTGCTGGTGTTCATTGGCGAGGCGTTGCGCGACGCCTTTGATCCCCGGTCTTGAAACGGAGCTTTTAGATGAGCGACAACCTGATCGAAATCCGCAACCTGAACGTGGCCTTCAACGACCTGCCGGTAGTGCGCGACCTGTGCCTGGATATCCGCCCTGGCGAATGCCTGGCCCTGGTGGGCGAATCCGGCTCAGGCAAGTCGGTGACGGCTCACTCGATTCTGCAATTGCTGACCGACAGCGGCGCATGCACCACCGGCAGCATTCGCTATCGAGGCCAGGAACTGGTGGGCGCCGCGGCCAAGACCTTGCGTGAGTTGCGCGGCAATCGGATCGCAATGATTTTCCAGGAGCCGATGACGTCGCTGAATCCATTGCACAGCGTCGAAAAACAGATTGGCGAGACATTGATGCTGCACAAGGGATTGGGCGGCAAAGCGGCGCGTCAGCGTATCCTGGAACTGCTCGACCTGGTGGGTATCCAGAACCCGGCCGAACGGCTCAAGGCCTATCCCCACCAACTATCGGGCGGTCAGCGCCAGCGGGTCATGATCGCCATGGCCCTGGCCTGCGAACCGGAGTTGCTGATTGCCGACGAGCCGACCACCGCCCTGGACGTGACGGTGCAACGCAAGATTCTCCTGCTGCTCAAGTCATTGCAGCAGCGGCTCGGCATGTCCCTGCTGCTGATCAGCCATGACCTCAACCTGGTGCGCAGCATCGCCCAGCGGGTGTGCGTGATGAAGGCGGGAGAAATCGTCGAACAGGCGCCATGCGAAACGTTGTTCAGCGCACCGCAACACCCCTACAGCTGCGAACTGCTGCACGCCGAGCCGGAAGGCGAAGCCCTGCCCCGGGACGAGCGGGAAGACGTGTTGCAGGTTGAGGATTTGCGGGTCAGCTTCCCCATCGGTGGCGGGCTGTTGCGGCGCAAGCAATACCTGCGCGCCGTGGATGGCATCAGCCTGAGTATCCAGCGCGGCAAGACCCTGGGCATTGTTGGCGAATCCGGTTCCGGCAAGTCCACGCTCGGCCAGGCGATCCTGCGGTTGATCGAATCCGAAGGCAGCATCCGTTTCAGCGGCGCAGCCCTGGATCAGTTATCGCAAAAAGAACTGCGGCCTTGGCGCAAGCAGATGCAGATCGTCTTCCAGGACCCGTTTGGCAGTCTCAGCCCACGAATGTCGGTGCAGCAGATCATCAGCGAAGGCCTGGAGGTCCACAGCAGATCCAGCGCCGAGCAATGCGAATCTCAGGTGATCCAGGCGCTCAAGGAAGTCGGCCTCGACCCGCAGAGCCGGCATCGGTACCCGCACGAGTTTTCCGGCGGCCAACGCCAGCGCATCGCCATCGCCCGGGCGCTGGTGCTCAAGCCCGCGCTGATCCTGCTGGACGAACCAACTTCGGCGCTGGATCGCACGGTGCAGAAACAAGTGGTCGCCCTGCTCCGCCAGCTCCAGGAAAAACACGGCTTGACCTACCTGTTCATCAGCCACGACCTGGCGGTCGTGCGAGCCCTGGCCCATGACTTGATCGTGATCAAGGACGGCAAGGTCGTCGAGCAAGGCGCCAGCCACGACGTATTCGACTCGCCCCGCCACCCTTATACCCAGGAGCTGTTGGCGGCGGCGCATCCCGGGACGGCGTGACGCGATCAGGCGTCGCCGCGCTGGTCCATGGCGTGGGCAAACTCGCCGATGACCTCGACCACCTGTTGCGCACCGCGATGAATATCCAGAATGACCGTGCCCGCCTGGTTTGCCAACTTCACGCCCTGCTCTGCCTTGAGCGTGCTGGATTGCATGCTGGTCACCGCCTGCCTGGCCAGTTCGCGGTTCTTGCCGACCACGTCGGAGATGGCCACGGTGGCCTGGCTGGTGCGGCGCGCAAGGTTGCGCACCTCATCGGCGACCACCGCAAAACCACGGCCTTGCTCCCCGGCCCGAGCCGCTTCGATGGCGGCATTGAGTGCCAGCAGGTTGGTCTGCTCGGCGATTCCCCGGATGGCGTCGACGATGCTGCCGATTTCTTCGGACTGGGCGCTCAACGCGCCAATGCCCATGGCGACCTGCTGCAATTCATCAGCGATGCTCTGCACCACCGTCACGGTCTGCTGGACAACCGAGGTGCCCAGCTGAGTGTGCTCATCGGTTTTGCGCGACGTTTCGAAGGCCAGTCGCGCCGCTTTTGATTCAGTTTGGCGCTGCTCGACTTCGCGAGTGCTGTCAGTGGCGAACTTGACCACGCCATATAAACGACCATTGGCGTCGTAGAGCGGGTTGTACGTCGCTTGCAGCCAGACCGTCGCGCCTCGTTTGTCGACACGCTGGAACAACCCGCTCATGTATTGGCCACGGTTCAGCGCGGCCCAAAAGCCGCGATAGGCTTCGTCCTGCACTTCGCTGGGATTGCAAAACACGCGGTGGTGCTGGCCGAGCACCTCTTCGCTTCGGTACCCCATCACCTTGAGGAAATTCTCATTGGCGCGCACCACGGTTCCGCTCAGGTCAAACTCGATGACCGCCATCGAGCGGTCGATCGCCTGCATGACGCTGGACTCGGCCCGGGCGCGAAGCACGCGCTCATGGCTGTTGCGCACCAGCTGGACCACGCGCTGCACGCCCGAGCCCTGATCGCGCACCGGGGCGTAGCTTGCTTCCACCCAAATCCCGCCGCCCGTACGCCGCAGGTGCAGAAACTGAGCCTCGGCGCTTTCGCCGCGTGCCAATCGCTGCCACAACGCCGCGTTTTCCCGACTGCTCCCATAAGCCGGTTCGCAGAACATCGAGTGATGCTTGCCCAAGACTTCGTCAAGGGAATAGCCGGTCATCTCGAGAAAAAGCGGGCTGGCACCGAGCACCTCTCCCGTTACCGTGAACTCGACGACTGCCAGGGCGCCGTGGAGTGCCGCGCGCTCTGCTTCAAGGATCGCCTGCCTGGCCTGGATCTGGTGCAAAGCGTCCTGGTGCTTGCGAGTGCGAATGAACATGGGTGCGGCTCCCGGAGACGTTAAGTGCGTGGCAATGGCCCGCCTGAGGGCCATGCCCCTGGCTAGACGCCATTAAGCCATCACTTACCAAAACCTGTACAGTTTTTTGTTTTTGTACAAGTAATAATTTTGCTCCTTGGGATTGGCGAGTCAGTTCCAGCCCATCTTCCAACGCTTGCTGTCCCGCAGCGCCTGCCAGTCCAAAAGCTCGGTGCGTGCGCTGTGAACAGCCTGCAACTCGACTTGCATCGGCACGCCCTGCTCATCGCTGAGTAACTGGATGACAAGGAAATGCTTTTCTCGGTTGACCGGCGCGCATGCCGTCCACTTGGACAGCTTGAGCTTTCGAGGATTAAATTTGTTCATGGAGTGCTCGTAATTTCATATACATATCGAGGCAACTGTACAAGTTTTGTATTGCCAGTTAAACCACGTCGCCTCAGAAGGGAGTTTGGATCAGCCTGCTTGCCCCGGCATAATGCGGCCGAACGACCGGCTGCCTTCTGCAAGCCCGCCCTCCGTGGAAATGCCCGATGAATCCCACCGAAAGTCTCAAGGACTACAAGCGCGTACGCACGCTGGCGATCCGCTCGCTATTCGAGATCATCGAGCAATCCAGCGAAGGCACGGTCATTGTCGACCGCGATGCGAATATCGTCTGGATGAACGAGCGCTACGCCCGTCGCTTCGGCCTGAATTCAGCAGAGCAGGCCATCGGCCGCGCCTGCGAAAGCGTCATCCCCGGCAGCTTGCTCCGAGAGGTGGTGCGTACCGGCCGACCGATCCTCCTGGACATGCAGGACACCCCCAAGGAGCCGCTGGTGGTGATGCGCCTGCCGATCCACGACAGTGCCGGCGCGGTGATCGGCGCCATCGGCTTTGCCCTGTTCGATGAGTTGCGCAGCCTGTCGCCGATGCTCAAGCGCTACCTGAGCATGCAGGAAGAACTGGCCTCCACCCGCTCATTGCTGCGGGCGCGGCAGACCAAGTACAACTTTGCCCACTTCATTGGCACCAGCAACGCCGGCCTTGAGGTCAAGCGCCGCGCTCGACGCAGCGCAAGCACCGATTCGCCGGTACTGCTGCTCGGCGAAACCGGCACCGGCAAGGAACTGCTGGCCCAGGCAATCCACAGTGCTTCGCCGCGGGCGCACAAGGCGTTTGTCAGCATCAACAGCGCTGCCATTCCCGAATCGCTGCTCGAAGCCGAGTTCTTCGGCACCGCGCCGGGGGCTTTCACTGGCGCCGACCGCAAGGGCCGCGCCGGCAAACTGCAGATCGCCCAAGGCGGCACGCTGTTCCTCGACGAGATCGGCGACATGCCGCTACCGCTGCAAAGCAAGCTGCTGCGAGTACTGCAGGAAAAGGAATACGAACCGGTCGGCTCCAACGAGGTGTTGCAGAGCGATGTACGGGTCATTGCCGCGACCTCCACCGACCTCGAAGCGGCAATCAAACGCGGCGAGTTCCGCGCCGATCTCTATTACCGTCTCAACGTGCTGCCGATCCAGGTCCCGCCGCTGCGCGAGCGCCTGGATGACCTGCCGGCATTGAGTGAGGCGATCCTCGAAGAACTGCGCAGCCAGCACGAACTGCACCGCGACGCCCTCGACCTGCTGGGCCAGCACGCCTGGCCGGGCAACATTCGGGAATTGCGCAACGTGCTGGAACGGGCGGCGTTGCTCAGCGACGACCTGATGCTCAGCGCAGCTGACATCCGCGCGGCCATCGGCACCTTCATCCCGGTTGCGCGCACAACAGGCCCGAGCCTGGAGCCGTTATTGGCGCAGGAAACCTTCAGCCAGGCCCGGGCTCGATTTGACCGGCACTTGATCGAAACCACCCTCGCGCAATGCGATGGCAAGGTAGTCGAGGCGGCCGAGCGGTTGGGGCTGGGGAGATCGACGTTGTACAAGAAAATGGTGGCGCTGGGGATTGCGGAGTCTCAATAAAGAGACTCAAGTCTCTTTTTTTAGACTGGTGATCCTGGAGCGCTGCGCGCTCTTCGCGAGCAGGCTCGCTCCCACAGGTATAGCGTTCTGT